>CAZEYG010000222.1:0-4198 GCA_964516575.1 uncultured Defluviitaleaceae bacterium | reverse complement strand
GTAAAATTTAAATTTTTATTATATAATAACTGCGCTTAATAGATATATCGTCATAAACTTTAAAAACTTAATATTCTTCCGGACTTTTAGGTTTTTTTTCAAAACCTAACGTTTCTCTTACGATATAATTAGGCCGGCCTTTTACCTCGTCATAGATTCTGCCGATATAACCGCCGATTATACCAAGCATAAGGAGCACAATACCTTGAGTAAAGGTTATGACGGCGGTTGTAGACGCCCAGCCTTGAATAGCCGTTTTAAAAAACAGCTTTTCCAGGATTATAACTACAAGGTAAATAAAGCTGATAAGTGAGATTAAAAAACCAAAAGCCGCCGTTATTCTTAGGGGCTTATAAGAAAAAGACATTATGCCGTCAAGGGCGAATTTTATCATTTTTTTAAGGGGATATTTTGTTTCACCGGCAAAACGCGGCTCACGGTTGTATTCCAGAGCATACTGTTTAAAACCTACCCAACTTACAAGGCCACGGACAAACCTATTACGCTCGGAAAGGCTTTTCATGGCGATTATAACCTGCCTGTCCATCAGCCTAAAGTCACCTGTGTCAACGGGAATCTCTACGTCGGAAAGGCTTCTTAGAAGCCGGTAGTAGATTTTTGCCGTGGCTTTTTTAAAGGCCGTTTCGCCGCTTCGTGCCTTACGGACGCCGAAAACAACGTCGTAACCTTCCTTCCATTTTTCAATCATCTGTAGAATAACCTGAGGCGGGTCCTGTAAATCGGCGTCTATAAGGACAACGGCGTCACCTGTTGAAAAGTCCATTCCGGCTGTTACGGCGGACTGGTGGCCGAAATTTCTCGAAAAATCCACAAGCCGGACGGAAGCATCGGTTTTGGAAAGCTCTCGAATAATCTCGGCGCTTTTGTCACGGCTGCCATCGTTTACGAACACAAGCTCGTAAGGCTCGCCGGTTTTTTCCATTGTTTCCGTAAGCCGTTTGTAGCTTTCGGTTATGACCTCTTCTTCGTTGTACATAGGTACAACAACTGAATATTTAGCTTTTTCGTTCAACTTATTCAAAATAAACACCGCCTTAACTATTGCTATATAAGCTGCCAGGTTGGAAGCCATTTTAAAAACGTATTTACATAATCAATATTTATGCCTAAACCGGTTAAAACAGGGTAGAAGGTTATGAACAGAACAACCACTGCAGTTAAATACACGGCGGCGGTTAGGAACCCTCTTTTACCCGTTTGCCTCACAATATCACGAAACATCCTTGCAATCATCAGAACCATAAAAGGCAAGCAGGGGAAGTAGTGGTAAATATACGTCGTTCTTGGAACGGGAACCCAAGGCAGAAGCT
The DNA here is from genome assembly GCA_964516575.1 of uncultured Defluviitaleaceae bacterium. Lineage (GTDB taxonomy): Bacteria > Bacillota > Clostridia > Lachnospirales > WRBF01 > CAZEYG01. Next base: position 2,867 of record CAZEYG010000222.1, on the reverse strand, counting down.
GCGCCAAATATGCTATTATGAGGAAAAGCGCCGTTTTGTCCTTTTCCTTTATTACCTGGCGCAACGTATAAAACAGCGCCGGAACACCAGCCCACCACACGGCCGGGTTGCCGAAGGAGCTTATGCCCTGGCGTATGCCGTCCTTGATTGTGTTGGCGTAGAAAAATATGGGGCGGATGTTAAAGGGCCACGTCCACCAGGGCGAGGCATAGGGATGCTCCGAAACAAGGGTTGAATGGTATTTAAGTATATCCTGTTGATTTTTTATTATTGCCTTTATTCCGGCCTTTAGTCCACTTACACCTGAGGCTTTCAGATAAGGAATATAGGACAGGGCATAAATCGTTAACGGCACGGCTATAAAAAACACAAGGCAAAAGCCGATAGTTATTGCCGTGTTTTTATAGAAGGCTGATGTTAACTCACGGCGGTTTTCTTCCGGGGTTGATAAGGTTTCCTTGTATCTTTGATAAAGGGTATAGAAAAAAATCACTGCCAAACCGGCGGCGGCGTAAATACCCTGCCACTTGCTTGAGGCTGCTAGGCCTGTAAATATGCCGGCTAGGCCTAGAGGAATCAGTGTTTTAAACAGGCTTGTGGTATAAAAGCTCATGTTATAATAAACAAACATAGACAAGTACATGAGCATGATGAATATTGTGACGTAGGTGTCGATTGTGGCGATTCTTGTTTGAGCAAAATGCATAAAGTCGAATGTAAATATTATAATGGCAAAACCGCTCCAAATGGGGTTTTTAAACAACACCCGGGCAAACAAATACATGGCCGGTATCATCAGAACGCCGAAAAACGTACCCATAAACCGCCAGCCGAAAGGGTTCATGCCAAATATTTTTATTCCCAGGGCAATAAGGTTTTTGCCTAACGGAGGATGGGTCCATTCGTATATTGGCTGCTGGTTAATAAATTCGTAGGCTGTCCGGGCGTGGTATATTTCGTCAAAGTAAGTGCTGTTTTTGTAGGAATACGCTTCCGGCACAAGGTCTTGCTCGTCAAAAAGCAGGGCGTCCTTTTCAGCATATTTTACGGGGGTCAGGCGGCCGCTTTTGTTACGGAAGGCAAGCTCTGCAAGGTATAAGTCACCGTCTCTGACAGTAAGCTCCAAAAACCTAGCGGTTACGTCAAAGGTTATATAGTTCCAGACGAATACGTTTTTAGTTGGTATTTCTATTGGGGCGCCGAAGGTTACGCCGTCGTTTGAGGCACAGACAAGTAATGTTCTGTTTTCCTTGCCTCCTGTTCGGAATATTATTTTTGAAAGCTCTGTTTCCTTTCCTAAGTCAACCTTTATGCTTTCTCCGGCAAAACCATGCCACATTGTTTCGGCGGATTTGTTGTCGCCTAGGTTAAAGAAAGCGGTGAAGCTGTAAATAATTATAAGTAAGGTTATAAAAATCAGCTCGGAGGTTTTTAACCTTGGGGATTTTTCTGTAAACTGCAAGGCTTGAACGTCTGATGTTTCTTTTACAGGCAAACGGACAGGCTTGCGGCTATCGAAAGCAACGTATATCATATAGGCCGTAAGAATCAGGTTTATTGTTGATAACAGAGGTAAAGTATTTTGCAGAAGATAAAGGTCGTTACCCTTTGTTATCATATTAAGCACGTCGGCACAATTAACGAACATCGTCATTGAAAAACCTGTTATAAGCAGCGTAAGCCTTCTGTCACGGTTAAAAACATACGACATAAGTAAAAGCAGAATCGTCGGATAAATATACCGCTCATGCATTTTAATAGAGAACATGAATGTCAAGGTATTAAGTAAAGCGCCGGCGTAGAAATAGTCGGAAACTTCGGCTCGTTTGTATAACAGAAAACAGACAAGTCCAACAGACAGCAGGATAAATATTATACCCATTTGGGAATAGGTTGCTATAAGAAACGGATTGTCTGCGGGCACCCAGTTGGCGCCTACAAAGGCGTAGAAGTTATAGGCGTTTAGGGTTGCGTAAGGGTAGGACTTTATTGTTGACATGTATTGGTTTATTATTGGCTTAAAGTCCAGCCCTTTTGTAAAGGGAATCATAAGAGCTATAAGCATAAAAAGACACATAAACAAATACTTGCCTATAAGGGCAAAGGAATCCTTTGAATAACGGCTTTCTTTTAAAAGAGAATAAGCGGCGTAAATATACAGGGGCGTAAAAATAAGCGCTTGGGGTTTTATAAGGACGGCGGCCGTAAAAATCATTAACGACGGGGTATAGTCCTTACGGGTTAGGTAATAAACCGACGAGACTACAAGCAGCGTATAAATCGAATCCACCTGACCCCAAACGGCAGAGTTTAGTATTATTGCCGGGTTGGCGGCGAAAAACAACGCAATAATTAGGGCTGAATTTTTACCCAGCTTAGTTAAGGCTGTTTTGTAGACAAATATAACCGTTGTAATATCGAAAATAATAGCAGGCAGCTTTATAAGCGCCGTAAAAACGGCGCTTTCGTGAGTCAGCTTAAAAAACGACCTAAGCATACCAATTATATAAAGCACATACATATAACCCGGCGGATAGTCTGTAAAATAACCGCTTGTATAAAACCCGGAAAGACCTTTGTCATAAAGCATAACCGCCCATGCCTTAAAGGTTGTTATGTCGTTTACATACATTACTTCAAACCTCATGGCTATCAGTCTTATGAGCACGGCTGATGATATTAGTATGACATAATGGTTAGACAAAAGCCTTTTCCAGTTTAGTTCTGATGTATAGATAATAATAAATGTTAGGGCAAACAAAGCTGTCAGCCAGTATATTGTTGGCATGTAGATACTCCTAATAATTTTCGTTTACAAACTTTTCGATTCTGTCCATACCGTCTTTGATTATTTCCATAGACGTGGC
>CAZEYG010000221.1:0-4224 GCA_964516575.1 uncultured Defluviitaleaceae bacterium | reverse complement strand
AAACGTTTAAAGTCTGCGACTCTAAAACCTAAAATACTTGTCGACAATTTTTTAGCTTAACGAGAAGAGAGCTTGTTAAAAACGGAAATATCCTTAACTCTGAACTTAGAAACCATTTTATGCAGTATTTCGGCCTGGGAAGAAAGCTCCTCGCTTGCAGTAGCGGACTCTTCGCTGGTTGATGAGTTTTCCTGAACGACAGCTGAGATTTGTTCAATACCCAACGAAATTTGATGCATTGATTTAAGCTCTTCCTCAACAGTTTTCGCTATTTCACGAACATCAGCGGCTACGTCCTTTGTTGTAGAGTTTATGACATCCATTGTTTTAACGGTAGCTTCGGCGTTTTGCGTAACGTTTGTAATTGAGGTTACGGTGCTTTCGATGAGGGAAGCAGTGTTTTTAACAGCGTCTGCCGACTTTCCGGCAAGACTGCTGACTTCATCGGCAACAACGGCAAAACCACGTCCGGCTGCCCCGGCTCTAGCCGCCTCAACAGAGGCGTTAAGCGCCAAAATCTTAGTTTGGAAAGCAATGTCCTCGATAGTTTTTATAATCTTGCTGATTTCTGCCGATTTTGAGTTAACCTCATGAATCTCCTTCAATAATGCCTGCATTTGCTTATAAGTAGAATGAAGGTTTGTTTCTACGTTATCAGTGTCGCCGGTGATTTTAGCAATGTTTTCGCTGGTTAACCTAAACTGATTCTGCATGTTTGTAATAGCCAACGACAACTCATCAACCGACGACGCCTGCTCTGCAGCGCCTTGGGCAAGGGTTTGAGAGCCGATTGCTATTTGGTTAGACCCGATAGATACCTGATCCGCCGAAATACGTATGTCGGTAATGGTTTGGGACATATCCATAATAATCTTACGAACGTTATCCTCTAAAATCTTAAAGTCGCCGGTAAAGGGCTTTTGCGGCTCTGGTATATCAAAGTTACCCCTAGATATATTTGATAAGGCCATATCCAAATCGGCAATATACATTCCTACGTCACTTCTCATTTTCTCAAGGGAATTTATCATATGGGCAAAACGTCCCTTTTGCCCATTAGCGATATTTACCTTAAAATTACCCTCAGAAAGAGAGGTTAATACGTTAGCGGCTTCGGTAATAGGCTGATTAACGGCTTGAATCAGGCCGTTTAGGGCGGTTGTTATTTTATTCCAGCCGTCGTTGTATTTAGACGTATCAACCCGGATGTCAAGGTTTCCTTCCGTTGCCCCTTGGATAAGTCTTAAAATATCAGCGTTAAGGGAATGTATGTTTTGCTTAAGAGCGTTAAACATATCGTTGGCAAGCGCCTTTTTCCCGGGGAATTGAATCAGCCCAGCTTCAAACTTTCCGTTGCCAAGGTCGCCAAATGCGCCTAAAATAGCCAAAGTATCGTTAATCAGAGAGTCTGTGACGGCGTTTATGCCCTTAACGACATTTTTGTATTCTCCGCTGAAGGCAGTCTCGTCTATTCTATATTCAATATCACCGCTCATATTTTCTTTACTAAGGCGATCAATACTTGTTATAAGCTCGAAAATTGTATCACGCACAACATGCATAAACTCGGCAAGGGCGCCGATTTCATTGTTCGTCATAATATTAATATTCCCGTCAAGTTTTCCGGCTTGAAGGTTTCTGGCAAACTCCAGCACACCTTGTATGCTCTTCACGATTTTATCAATAAATATGTAAACAATAAAACTTATAATTAAAATGATTACTAAAACGAAAGCCATAATAATCCAAATGGAAGAATATGCTTCGGCTAAAAAGTCGTTTTCAAGAGCCACAACAGCAAGCCCCCAGCCGTTCAGCGAAATGGGTTTATAAGCAATCAGCCGCTTCGAGTCGCCAACCTGAAACTTGCCATGGCCGCTTAGGCCGCTTATTACGTTTTTAATATACCCGGCAAGTGTTGCCAAGCTTTTGTTTGATTGTGAAAGCGTAATAACATTATTTTCCCCTTTAAGCATCTCACGGTTTTTATGGGCTATCGTATCTCCCTTGCTGTCTACAATAAAAGCCCAGCCCCCTGCTCCAACATGTATATCACTTACGATGTCGCTTAAAAAGGCCGTTTCTGCCGCAAAAGCAACAACCCCTACTACCTCGCTGTTTACAACCCCACCGGCCCATAACGGCGCCGCAATAACAATTATATTCGTGCCGGTTGACTGGTTGGTTAAAACATCAGAAACACAAGTCTTGCCACTAATGGCAGTTTTAAAATAACTTTGGGACGATTCGTTTATGCCGTCCTTAATCATACTTTTACCGGTTTTATCAAGGAGATCATAATCGGCTAACCCATATTCATTAATACGCTCTTTTAATATTTTGGTTTTATCCTCGGCGGAAATAGAATCGTTTGAAAGCCGTGTCAGCTTTCCTGTTTCGGAGGCAAGCACTTTGTAACTGTCGATTGTTTTAAGGATGATGCTTTCGGCTGAGCTCGCCAATTCGGTCATGGACACAAATATTGCATTTGTCGTGGTGTTTATGGTTGAATAAACACCATATGCACCTACCGTTACGCCCAAAATCAGCAGCAGAGGTATAACCGTTACCAAAATCTGCTTCTTAATGCTTTTTTTGCCTTTTGGTCTTTTACCCATTACAACTCCCCCATAATTAAAACTATTAACCCTTCAATATTATAAGGCAATAATTTCTATTTTTCAATAGAATAATAAATAATATAAGGGCATGATATTGCCGAGTTATGCCAAAACACCACGAATATTGTAACGAATACTTGCCTGTATTAAAACAAAAAAATTCGCCTGCCGAATGTATTAGAGCATAGGGATTCGGCCGGCGAATTAAATATTAAATATGAAATTATTAGTGAATTTAAGGCACAATAAACTCAACAATCTGCTGAATTAAGCCCCAAGGAAGTGGCTTATCTATCGGAAACTGAACAGCGCCCTTAGAATATTTAAGCCCCATTTCATCAAAAACCGGGGCAAATTTTTCAATAGCATTTGCGCCCGGATATAGACCAATATGTTTTTTATGGGCAAAGAAATGCACAAGATTGCCTTTTTGATAAAAAGTTGGCATTGCCCATGAGATTTTTTCAGTGGCTTCAGGCGCAAGCCGCTTAATAAATAAACGAAGCTCCTGCAAGACAGGTCTTATAGAGGGCTCACAGGTTTCAATGTATTCGTCTATGGTAGAGTAAGCAGGCATGTTTTTTCCTCCTTCAAAACCTCAAAATCTAGGACGCTAAAAACTAAAAAACTTAGTTGCCAACAATCTGAGCAAATATATTGCCCTTTTAACGCAAAAAAGGGCAAAAATACAAAAACGGAGGAGGTGGGATTCGAACCCACGCGCCCTCTCGGACAAACGGTTTTCAAGACCGCCGCGTTATGACCACTTCGCTACTCCTCCAAAAACAACATGCAATTGTATACTTCAACAGAACGATAATCATTCTACACCATACATTTTTGCTTGTCAATAGTCTTTTTAAGTTTTTCTGACCACTTTTTTATTTTCATACATTTAAATACCATTTGCCAAAGGTCTGCTTGTGCCCGCTAAAGCACATAGCTTGACTACCTTAATAAATTTATATATAATACCATTATTGTCTGCACCTATTTCAGGGTTATTAAAAGGACAAAACGAAGGAGATGTAAATTTATGGGCTTATTAAGCTATTTAGGCATGTTAACAAGTACAGTTATAGTTGGCGGCGAGGAAGGCGCCGCAGCGGCGGCTACAGCAGCAGCTTCAGCGGCCACAGCAGCGGCTGAACCGGCTGCCAGCGCAGCGCCAAGTGTTTTAGGCGGCTTATTTGGCGGCGGCGGAAGTACGTTTATTATAGTTATAATGTACGCTCTTGTTTTCGGCGCAGCTTATTTCTTTTGGATAAGACCCCAAAAAAGGCGTGAAAGAGCCATTAAGGAAATGCAGGCGGCAATCAAATCCGGCGATAACATAGTAACAACAAGTGGCTTCTACGGCAAGGTTGTTAGCGTTGGCGAGGATTGCCTTGTTATAGAATTTGGTACAAACAAAGGCGTCCGTATACCTGTCAACAAATCAGATATAATAGGCATCAAAGAGCCGAAGTTAGGCGCCTCAAAGGAAATAGAAGAATCCAAATAAAACTTACCAACATACGGCAAAAACAAACGGCAAAAGTAAACGGCAAAAACAAACGTATGAAAAGAGTGTTGTTATGCCAACCGTTAAATATACCGGCGA
>CAZEYG010000220.1:0-4229 GCA_964516575.1 uncultured Defluviitaleaceae bacterium | reverse complement strand
TTGTTGTGATACCCGGACGTATAACATCGGCAACCAGCTTATGAGCGTTAGCCACTATTTTCACCGCAGCCCGCATAAGCTCAATTTGCCGACTGTTTTTAATATTAATACCCACTACGCTTTCTCTCCCAAGGCCTTTACTAATTGCTTAGTTATTTCGTTTATATCACCTATGCCGTCCACTCTTAGAAGCAAGTTTCTATCCTCAAAGAACTGGATAATAGGCTCAGTAAGCGCATGGAATATGGCAAGCCTTTTCATAACAGAGCTGGGCTTATCGTCTTCACGCTGGATAAGCCGGCCGCCGCAATAGTTACAAACGCCTTCCTTTTCGGGTGGGTTTGAGGCCGTGTTAAATATGGCGCCGCAACCGGGGCAAACAACTCTTCCGGACATTCTTTCAACTATAACATCGTCAGTAACGTCCACATATATAACCTTGTCTATGCCGCCAACTACATCCTCCAAAATCTCAGCCTGCCTATAGTTTCTTGGAAACCCATCCAGAATAAAACCGTTTTTGCAGTCGTCCTTAACTATCCTGTTTTTTAAAAGCTCAACAACGTCCTCGTCGGCTACTAGCTGGCCATCGTCCATTAAATGGCGGATTTTCCGACCAAGCTCTGTATTATCGGCGATTTCTAAGCGGAGTAGATCCCCGGTAGAAATATGCACAATACCGTAATATTTTGACAAAAACTTGGTCTGTGTGCCTTTCCCTGCACCGGGAGAGCCTAAAATTACAAGTTTCATTCTATATTACCTTCTTTAGTTTTATTAAGTTAGCTTAAAAAACCTTTATAGTGCCGCATCAGCAGCTGAGATTCCAGTTGCTTAACTATTTCCAGAGCAACACCTGTTACGATTAGTAAAGTGGTGCCGCCAAACCCTACCTGGAAACCAAATATCCATTGGAACAGAATAGGTAATATAGCAATAATTGAATAGAACATTGCGCCTATCCATGAAAGTCTGTCGATTGTTATCTGTATATAGTCGCTTGTTGGTTTTCCCGGTCTGATACCTGGTACAAAGCCGCCGTTCTTCTTCATGTTTTCTGCCATCTCGTTCGGGTTAATCGCAAAGGATGTATAGAAAAACGTAAAGCAGAATATAAGAATAACGTAGATTATTGTTCCAAACGGTATTGTATACGGGATACCGTCGCCTATAGGTAATACACCTTTAACCGGCTGTGTGATTGATAAGAAGTTTGTAACCTTTATCAGCCAGTCGGCTTTAAAAAACTGTGAAAGCACAGATGGAAACTGAAGCAGGGAAATGGAGAATATTATCGACATAACTCCTGCGATATTAACCTTAATCGGAATGTGTGAGCTTTGGCCGCCGTACATTTGCCTGCCAACCATTTTCTTTGAATATTGAACAGGGATACGTCTTTCGCCGTCCTGAACCAAAACCACAAAACCAACTACAAACACGAACAAAACTAAAAGTAATACGATTTTAACATAAGCCCAAACATCGCCGCCAACAAGCTGTACATAAAAGCTGTTTATTGCGCCGCCAAGGCCTGATAATATGTTTGCAAATATTATGAAGGAAGAGCCGTTGCCGATACCCTTTTCAGTAAGCAACTCACTAATCCACATAATGAGTATTGTGCCTGTAACAAGAGCAACTGTAGCCATTATATAAACCAGCCAGTTTTGGTGGGTAAACAAGTTCTGCAACGAATAAACTGTTGCCCCGCCTTGAACAAGCGCAAGCACAACCGCAAGCACACGGGTATACTGATTGATTTTTTTTCTGCCTTCCTCGCCTTCCTTCTGGATTTGCTCCAGCTTAGGAATAGCTACGGTTAGAAGCTGCATTATAATGGATGCGGTAATGTACGGCGCAATACCAAGGGCAAACAACGTACCAAAACCGCCGCCTGCAATAAGGGTAAAAATATTCGCAGTGCCTTGAGCGCCAAGTCTTGCGGCACGTAAAAGCTCCAGGTCAATGCCGGGCAGCGGAATGTGAGTACCTAACCTATAAATAGCAAGGACAGCTAACACATAAAGCATTCTTTTACGAATATCTTTAACCTTCCAAGCGTTTATCAATACACTGAACAAATTAAATCACCTCTGCTTTTCCGCCGGCTTCCTCAATCTTTTCAACAGCGGATTTGCTGTACTGGTTGACCTTAACGGTAAGCTTTTTATTGAGCTTGCCTTCGCCCAGTATTTTTACACCGTCACGAGGATTGCTAACAAGCCCCCTTGACTGTAAAGCTGCTACGTCAACCACAGCGCCGTCGTCAAACGTGTTAAGCAAATTCACGTTAATAGCAATGATTTCTTTAGTATTTCTGCATTTAAAACCTCTCTTAGGCAGACGTCTGTAAAGAGGCATTTGACCGCCCTCAAAACCCGGCCTTGTTCCGCCGCCGGAACGGGATTTTTGACCTTTATGACCTCTACCGGCTGTTTTGCCGTTGCCGGAGCCGTGACCTCTGCCTCTTCTAAAACCTTTGAATTTTGAGCCGTCAGCCGGTTTCAAATCTTGTAAGTTCATTGTCCTACACCTCCTTAATTAAACTTCCTCCACCTTAACCAGGTGGCATACCTGCCTGATCATTCCTCTGATAGCAGCGTCGTCATTTTTAACTACGCTATTGTTCAGCTTTTTAAGCCCTAAAGCCTGCACAGTCTTTTTATGCTTTGGAATAGCTCCGATAGTAGACTTTACAAGCGTTATTTTTAAGCCGCTAGCCATAATAAAAGCCTCCTTATCCCAGTATTTCCTCTACTGTTTTTCCTCTGAGCCTTGCAACCTGCTCGGGAGTTTTTAAAGCCTTTAGCCCTTCGATAGCGGCGCAAACTACGTTGCGTTTGTTGTTGGAGCCTAATGACTTTGTCCTAATGTTGCGGATACCAACAAGCTCCATTACGGCACGCACTGAGCCGCCGGCTATAACGCCGGTACCTTCTCCGGCCGGCTTCAAGAGCACATTAGCCGCACCAAAGCTGCCTACTATTTCGTGGTAAATGCTGTCTATTTCGTTGCGGTCGATATAGATTAAGTTTTTCTTAGCGTCTTCCTTGCCTTTTCTGATAGCGTCGGGGATTTCCGCCGCTTTTCCAAGGCCAACGCCCACATGACCGTTTTCGTCGCCTACTACAACCAGCGCTGCAAAGCGAAAGGTACGTCCGCCCTTTACAACCTTTGTAACTCTGTTGATAGTAACAACTCTGTCTTTAAGGTCCAGTGCGCTTGCATCTATTTTATTCAAAATGTAACCCTCCTTATCTGCAAATCAGATTAAAACTGCAGCCCTGCTTCTCTGGCGGCGTCAGCCAAAGCGGCTACCTTTCCGTGATAGATATAACCGCCTCTGTCGAACACAACAGCGGTAATACCGGCTGCAATAGCTTTTTTAGCAACTGCCGCGCCAACGGCTTTTGCTGCTTCTACATCGGATGTTTTTGATAAGCCTGCGGCAACATCTTTCTCCATAGTAGACGCCGCAACCAGCGTGTGACCCGCTACATCATCTATAACCTGAGCGTAAATGTGTTTGTTTGACCTAAACACAGCCAGCCTTGGTTTTGCAGGGGTGCCGGAAATGAAATTACGCAGTCTGTAATGGCGTTTTAACCTGCCTAACCTTCTCGATGGCTTTCTTATCATTCGGTCTCACTCCTTTTCTTAATTCCAGATTTCTTTAAGTATCAGGCGGCTTTATTACTTCTTGCCTGTTTTACCAACCTTACGCCTGATAATTTCTGTGCTGTATTTAATACCTTTGCCCTTATAGGGCTCCGGTCTGCGTTTATCTCTTATTTCAGCGGAGTACTGACCGACCTTTTCTTTGTCTATGCCGGTAATTATTATTTTTGTTTGACCTTCCATTGCGGAAGTAACGCCGTCAGGGTCTGTCATTTCAACGGGATGTGAGTAACCTAAAGTAAGAGTGAGCTTGTTGCCGTTTTTAGCTGCTCTGTAACCAACGCCGTTTATCTCAAGAACCTTTGTATATCCTTCCGTAACGCCCACAACCATATTATTTATAAGTGATCTTGTAAGACCGTGAAGCGCCTTATGTCTTTTTAAGTCGCTGGGGCGGGTAACGATAATTTGCCCAGCTTCGATTGCGATGTTCATGTCATCAACCAACTTGCGGCTAAGAGAGCCTTTTGGGCCTTTAACTGTCAGGTTGTTGCCTTCTGATAAAGTAACCTCTACGCCTGATGGTATTGTTACAGGTAATCTACCTA
>CAZEYG010000219.1:0-4240 GCA_964516575.1 uncultured Defluviitaleaceae bacterium | reverse complement strand
CTCTAGCTGCACCCATACCGGCTAGCTTTCCTTCAAGGGTACCTTTATAAATACCTTCCAAAATATTTTTAAACCCTTCGTAATCACCAAACTTAACAAGCCCCGCTTCAGCCATTACGCCTAAAGCGCCGCCGATTTCTATTGTATCTACGCCAATATCGTTTGCAATCCAGTTTAAACGGCCGATTTCGTCCAAGTTGCCAAGTGAAAGATTTGAACCCATAAGAACAAGAGTTTCATATTCCAAAGGCGCAACGATTTCTTGACCATTCTCGTCTGCAAAAACATTGGAGCACTGCACTTGACAGCCAGCCATACATGCCTCGCTGTTTAGACCTACGCCGCCCCGCCTTTCGATTAAATCATGGAGCGCTTCACCGTTGATTTCATCACCTTTTTCAAATTGTCCAACGCTAAAGTTTCTTGTAGGCAAGGCGCCTACGGCCTGCATCGGCGCAAATGTGGAAGAAGTGCCATATTCACGAAGAACCTTAACTCTGTCGCTGTTTTTAACTGTATCGTTGAAATTTTGTCTTGCAGCCTTAAACTGTTCACTTTTCATATATTCGGACTGAACCTTGCCGTTTCGTGACATAACTACGGCTTTAATACCTTTGTCCATAAGCACAGCCGCCAAGCCGCCGCGGGCAGCCATGCGGGAAGGGCGCTTATACATATCCGTAACAGCTATTGCAGAAGCAAACAGCTTTTGCTCGGCGGCTACGCTAAGGGTCATTAAGGAGTTCGCCGGTCCATACTTATCAAATAATATTTTGGCGCATTCAAAATTACCCTTGCCCGCAATTTCATCAGCCGGTTGAAAAATGATTTCACCTTTATCATCAATAACTAAGATAAACTTTTCTTTTTCATTTTCATGCCTATTTTCAAGGACAATAGCTCTGTAACCCAGCTTCGCAAGCGAATCACCCATTGTACCGCCGGCGTTGGATTCTTTAATACCGCCGGTAAGTGGGCTTTTGCCACCTACGGATAACCGACCGCTACTTGAAACACCTGTTCCGGCCAAAGCGCCACAAGCAATTACAATTTTATTTTGGCTTGAAAACGCCTCACACGTCGGAGGCACTTCCTCTGTCATTATTTTTGCAATCAAACCTCTGCCACCTAAAGCAAGTATTTCACCTGAAAGCTGCTCCTTCGTGCATTGTTTTGTGCTCATGTCGATACGTAATATGTACATTTCTTTTCCCCCTATAATAAATTGCATATATGATTATGATAAACTAACTTAAAATTTTGTTGCAATATCCTTTAGCTCATTTATGGCCTTTTGCCTTATCTGCTCTGTTTCCTCAGGAGTTTCTTCTATCCCATCAGCTACTGAATAATAAACCTCATCAATACCAGCCATTGCAAAAACCGAACGTGCCCATTCTATAGCATAACATGATATTTGCTCGTTATTAAAAACGTAAGAGCCACCGCTGGATAAAATTATTAAGGCCTTCTTGCCTTTTAAAAGACCTTCGCCGCCGTTTTCAGTAAACCTAAACGTAACCCCGGCGCTCATAACTGCGCTGAAATAACTTACTACCGAAGACGGGCATGTATTATTCCAGTTTGGAAAAGCAATAACAATTTTATCTGAATTAATAAACTGCTGTTGAAGATTATTATATTGCTCTAAAGTCTTTATGTCTACAGGCGGAAGTTTACATTCTACTCCGTCCCGCTCATTAAGCACATTATAACTATATAAGCCAAACTCAATTTTAGAAATATCCAAAAACTCAATTTTATCATTTGGATTTAATTCTTTATAAAATTCTGCAAAAGTCATAGCCAAGCCGCTGCTTAAAGAAAAATCAGCAGGTTTTGGGCTTGAGGTTATTATTAATAAACTAGAAATTTTTCATCTCCTGAAGCTTTATTCACTTAGTCACACTATGTGTAAATATTCTGCAAAAAAGAAATAAATCCTTTTTTAACACCAGCTATACGAAATATTACGGAGGCAATTAATATGTCATTAATTTTTCACTTCCGGGGTAATATTATATAATGACTTTTTTAGTTTAGTATGTTATTATACCTATAAATAACGATAAAGACAATGACGAACAGGAGCAGCTTTATGCTTTTACTTAAAAACAAACCTCTTTATACTCGTGCCTCGGCGTTTATCCTGGAAAAAATAAAAAAGAAGGAATTTGTTGGTACGCTGCCGTCGGAAGAGCATTTATCTAAGCTTTTAAATGTTAGTAAGAATACGGTTCGTGAAGCTTTGGCAGAACTTACTCTTCAAGGAATAATATGCAAAAGGCACGGAATAGGTAACGTTATAATGGAAAGCTGTTTAAACACTACCTGCCGCATTGATACTAATCTGGATTTTTTAAGTATAATAGAAAAAAGCGGACGAAAAGCCGAAATACACCATTCTTTTTCAGAAATTAAAGATGTAACACTGCCCTTTTTGCCTAGCGATAAATATTTAACATATCAAAAATTTACTTGTGCCGACGGCTTTCCTGCCTGCATAACGGACGTATACGTTAAAGTTTCGTTTTTCAAGGGTAATTTCCCGCCGGAGGATTTACCAAAACCCAGCATGTTTACGTTTATAGAAACATACACAAAAGAGGTGATTGCACATTCTCTTGTGTTTTTTGATTCTGCAGTTGTAGATGATTTTTTATCTAATGCATTTTCTCTGCCCATAAATACTTCTATCTTATCTTGGAGAGAAGTTTTATATACTCTTGATGATACACCTATTTGTTATACCAAGATATATTTTCATCCTTCGTTTTTCGCTCCAACTATGATTAGAAAAGGTTTCTTAAACGATGAGTCAGTTAATAATGTAAAGTGTAACGTGTCTGAAAAAATAAATATTAACAAATTATGAAAGCCAAAAAGGTTGCATTATCCAATTTAAAATTGATTAATGCAACCTTTATAAATTCATTAAGCCACTCTGCAAGCGCCGTAATAAGTACGGATGTAGTAATCTTCATTTAAGCTGCTTATCATAACACCTCTGTTATTAGGGCTGGCAGAATGAATGAAGCTGCCGCCGCCAACATAAATACCCACGTGGGATATAGAGCTGTTGCCACCTGTATTAAAGAATACCAAGTCGCCGGGTTGAAGATTTTCTTTTGAAACTCTTGGGCCGTCGTTAATTTGGTCACGGGACGTTCTGTTCAAACCTATGCCGAAATTAGACATAACGCTGTAAGTAAACCCGGAGCAATCAACGCCGGAGCCTAACCTTGTACCACCATAAACATAAGGTGTACCAATATATTTTTTAGCGTATTCAACTATCTGCTGGCCTCTTGAAGAAGATGAATGCTGCATTAAGCCGGGGGACGGCGGTTTAACGCCATATGCAATGTTTACAAACTCAGCGTTAATATAACCAACGTTTCCTTCAACCGATACCTTATACCACTCATCGCCGTGTTCTAAAACATCAACTGCCGCACCATAAGGCAAAATACCTAAAACGTCAGAATTTTGGGTAGCACCGCTTCTGAAATTAAGACCTGTTTCGGCTGTTATAGTCGCATAATAGGCTTCTTGTGAAGTCTGGGAGTTACCGGATGACTGAGAGCTTGGGGTTGAAACAGGAGCTGAAGTTATTCCGTTAATTACTTGTATGTAAGGTAAAAGCTCGCCTTCTAAAAAACCTTTATGAATAAATCCTTTTCCGTTATAAGCTATAACGTACCATTCACCTGTTTGTCCAACAACCTCAAGCATGTCGCCAAAGTTTGCCGTTCCAATTACTTCGCTGCTGGTAGAAGGTTCTCTTCTTATATTAACACCTGAATCATTAACAAACCCACCTACGCTTTTAAGCTCAACAAACTCGGCTGAAATATAAACATCTTGCATCCCATCTATATTTACTAAGAAAAAACCGTCCGAAATGCCTTTAACCGTTACGTTATAACCTAGGCTGGCAGTACCGATAATATCTCCGCTAGTGCTTGGAATGTTTCTTACGTTAACCCCGTTGTCCTTTACGGAGCCCAAACCGTTTGCATAGGCTACAGCGCCACACATCAAGCTAAGAAACATGGCTAAAACAGCTAAAACTATGACTTTATAAAAGTTGAAACTTAATCTTAAATCAAATTTCACTTTAACAACCCCCAAAAATTTATTACAAAACTATTACAAAATTATTATACAAAACATTAAATAATTTGTCAATACCCTTATTATAATAAATTTTTGTGTCATAAAGGTTTGTTATCTGTCC
>CAZEYG010000218.1:0-4259 GCA_964516575.1 uncultured Defluviitaleaceae bacterium | reverse complement strand
GGGGAAGAACAGACTACTCGCTTCATATTTCAGTTGCACAAATGATTAATTATTTATTTGGCATGGGCTTCATATATTCCGCTGCATTTGTTTCGGATTTGTTTGCACTTTTTACATATATAATTTTTAAAACCATCATTAACCAACAGTTTATAAATTCATCAATTGGTGAGCGAAGCTTTGTTGCTCTAATTCTAATGTTTGTGACACCAATTTATATGCCCTGGTTTAACCCTCAACTATATAAAGGGCAGTGGTCACCAACTATATGGCATAATCCACAAACAATGCTGGTACAGGTGTGGCACGCTAAAAAAACCGATATTGCCATTATAAGTCTTTTAAGTTGTGTGAGCTTATTCGTAAAGCCATCTTTTGCTCAGGGTTTTTGTACCCACCTTAGCTTTGTTTTTTATTGAATAGCGCAACGTAAGTTTGATTTTAACTTTGCTTTAATTATAACTGCAATTGCTTTGCCAGTCATAATTATTATATTAGGCCAATTTGCGTCAATTTATTTTCTCGATTCAATAAGTCAATCAAGACAGGTAATGGTAGCCCCCTTTAAACTCTTAAATATGTATACCCCAACCCCATAACAACACAGCATTTTATTATAGTGCTTAAGTTTTATACTATATACTGCTCCAAATATCAATGAAACACCTTATTCAAAAATGGAACCCTTTTCACGCGCTCTGCTAATAATGAAAATGCAAGCACCATTAAAATGGCTTTACATAGGTTTAAGACAAGGCTACCGCTAAAGGGCAGCAAACAAGCCTTGAAATATTCCAGTACCGTATAGCCAAAAATCCAGTGAAGATAATATACGTTTAGCGTATTACTGCCAACTAAACCAAGCACACGGTTTATACTCTTTGTATAAAATGCTTTGGGGATTTTTGCTGCCCCAACAAACACGGAAAAGCTCATCAAAGCTGCCGGCGTTGTGAATTTACCTCGATAGACATTATCCCACCAAACGTTAGAAAATTCTGATATTTTATACCACATAATAAATAGCAGGATTGCTCCGGTTAAAAAAGCAATTAGCAATTTGCAGACGGAAATACGCTTGTACTTATCCAAGTCTTTGCTTAACATCGCTCCTGATAGGAAGTAAAACAGCCCAAACCCCACATTTTGTTGAAATGGCTTCAACTGGTTTAGATTACCTACGTTTATCTTTTCGCAGTTTGGAATAAGAATCTTTAACGCATCTATCTCGTACAGCGAAAAATACAGAACAAACAAAACTATTAAAACCGGCAGTATCATTTGCTTGTAATTCGGCTTATTAAATGCCATTACAAAAAACGGTGAAATGATGCTTAAACTAATGAACACAGGCAAAAACCAAAAGTGCGTTATATCAAGCCCTTTAATTGGTTCTAAAAAGAATAAATTGTTTAACAGGTACGCTTTCCAGTGGCTTAACAAATCCACACCATTAAAGCTGGCAAGGGTGACAATAGTGACGAACCGCCAGAAATAATATTGCAGCAAAAACACCGCCTGCTTCTTGTATGTGCGCTTAATATTAGGCTCCTTAGTTAGTGCTAAAGCACCGCTTACCATAAAAATTAACGGCATGTCTACACTGTTCATTCCATATATAAACAATCGAACCATTGTCATAAAGTTGATATTATCTGAGAAGACAATAGGCCCAGCCCACGAAGGGTGATACAAAGAAAAATGAGCTAAACAAACAGACACTATAGCAATAAACTTTAATAAATCCAGATAGTGAATTCTTTCTGCTTGAAGAGTGTTTTCAAAAGCCATATATTCTTCTCCATTTTACCTTTAGATTTTGTTTAACTCTCCAAACATTTCTTTTCGGTTGATTTTGCGCCTTTCACTGTCAACTACACAAGCCATAAGTTTCTATTATGCCACCGACGGCTTCCAAGGAATGGCAAAAAATCAAGCTCGAAAATCCGTTGAAAACGGGATTTAAAGAGGTTCAATTAGGGCAAACCGCGTTTTTAGAATACCCCCAATAAAGCTCTTTATTGTAAAGATTTTTATGCTTCATATAAGGAAATTCTATAAATCAATTAAAAGAAGTTTCGCAGCAAGGGCAGAATTATTTTACTGAAAAAATTCCTTTACGATATTTTTCATTTTAATTGGAACATAAAGCAGTATTTTGCCTACTCTAAAGGTTGAAGAATGAATAATATTTTCTATCTCACCTGTTAAGCGGACTAGCTTTTCTTCTAATTGCTTCTTTTGCTGTTCCAATAAACCGACCCTAACCTCTAGCTGCTGCTTTTGCTGTTCCAATGAACTAACCTTAACCTCAAGCTGCTTCTTTTGCTGTTTTAAGGTGTCCAACTCGGCCTCAAATCGCTTATTCTGCTGTTCTAGTGTGCTGGATTTGTTCTCTGTGTTCTTCAAATTCCTTTTCCACTGGTCTATAACTTGAATACCTGCAAGTAATTCTGTATAAAAGTAATAGTGCTCTTGCATTGTAAGTTTAGATACTTTTTCCCTTTCCTCCAAGCTTAGAGAAGTATAATAATCAAGGCAGACTCTATTTATTCGAAAAATATGCAAAAGAACTAAATTATCTTTTTCCTCATAGAGTTTGTTGCTAAAAGCAAACTGTTTCATTTTTACAAAAGAAATAAAATTACCATAAAACGAATCAAAATTTCTTTCCCGTGTAACAATAGAGTCCTTACGAAAGCGCCTTCGATAAACATTCTCCTTCAATACCCCTGCACGAGAAGCATAAATAAAAGCTTGATAAGTGAAAAGATTGTCCTCGTGAAGTATTCCGGGGTAAAAGCTTAAGTGCTTTTCATTAATAAACGAGAGCAAAAAAAAGCTGGAGTATGCAACAACACGGAAATCATCATTTTTTTCCATTTCGCACAACAAGCCTTTGCCGGACAAAACTGCTTCATATGTTCCGTTAATTTGATAAGACAATTCTCTGTTTTTAGCCATTTCAACATAATCTTCATCATCTGCAAAAGGGAAAATGCCCACATAAAGAATTTCCAAGCTGTTTTCCTCTGCGGCATCAAACATTAGCTCTAACGCTTTGGGTATAATCCAATCATCGCTGTCTACAAAATAAACGTATTTTCCTTGTGCGGCATTAATACCCTCGTTTCTGGCTAAAGATAAGCCTCGGTTGGGCGTATTTATTATGCTGATACGCTTATCATTCTTTTGGTACTCTTCTAAAATTTCAAACGAACGGTCAGTTGAACCATCGTTAATGCAAATAATCTCAATATTACTCTTGCTTTGGTTTAATACGCTTTCGATACATTGAGACAAATATTTCTCAACATTGTAAACCGGGATTATGACTGAAATATCTACCATGCAACTACGTCCTCCAAATAATAATTCAAATAGGATCGTCTAGTTTTTGTTATTAATCTAATTTTAAAGGACAAGCTATGAATGCTTTAAGTTAGACATAGTATTAACACTCCTGCCTGCATTATCTATAAAATTCAATAATTTTTAGCAGCCTACACCTTTATAATCAAACATAACTTTTGTTGCTTCGTCCTTAGAAAATACGTTCCTTAAATCAAAAAATAAATCGCCGGTCATAAGAGCTTTAACCTTAGCCATATCGGCCCCCCTGAATTGGTGCCATTCGGTAATTAGTATAAGACAATCGGCGCCAATGCACGCTTCATATTCGTTATCACAATATTTAACAAATTGGTTAAGGTGTGCAAGCCGCCATTTAGCTTCCTTCATACCCTCGGGACAAAAGGCTCTAATCCTAACACCTTTTGCTGCTAAAGCGGTTATAATATCAATAGAAGGAGCTTCCCTCATATCGTCCGTCTCCGGCTTAAAGGACAATCCCCAAACTGCTACAGTGGCATTACAAAGGTTATTCTTTTCAGAAAGCGCGACGATAATTTTTTCGGCCGACCTTTGCTTTTGCTTTTCATTGGCATCAATTGCAGCCTTAATAACCAGCATTTCCTCATTGTGTTTTTTTGCAATATCTAAAACCG
This sequence comes from uncultured Defluviitaleaceae bacterium, assembly GCA_964516575.1. Lineage (GTDB taxonomy): Bacteria > Bacillota > Clostridia > Lachnospirales > WRBF01 > CAZEYG01. The sequence goes on along the minus strand of CAZEYG010000218.1, from coordinate 252 downwards.
CCCTTGTGTCCTTTGGAAAGCAGCTGCCTCCATAACCCGGACCGGCATGGAGAAATTTAGGTGATATTCTGCCGTCCATACCCATGCCCTGTGCAACTTGTTGGATATTTGCGCCTACTTTTTCCGCAAGCAATGCCATTTCGTTAATGAAAGATATTTTTACGGCCAAAAATGCATTTGATGCGTACTTAATCATTTCGGCCGTTTCTATGTTGGTAACTAAAAACGGGGTTTGATTTATGTACAAAACGA
>CAZEYG010000217.1:0-4266 GCA_964516575.1 uncultured Defluviitaleaceae bacterium | reverse complement strand
TAATGATAAACAAGCTGGATATTTTAGTAATAATTAGATTTAATGGTAAAGAGTTTATTTTGTTGAAATATATGGCAATACTAATAATTGGTCAGGGAGGAGTTTTAATGAAGTTAACGAAAAGTATACGGGTTACGGCTTTTGCCTTAACGGCAATGCTCATTTCTGCTTTGCCGGTTTATGGGGCGCCTAGTTATACGGATGTTCCGTCTAATCATTGGGCGTATGGCTCAATAAGCCGGGTTGCCGACCTTGGTTATATTACAGGCGATACAAACGGAAGCTTTAAGCCCGATGAGTTTATCGACAAGTTTACAACCAGCAGAATACTTGCGGCTGTAGCCGGATATAAAAACCAGGCTCCGTCACCAACCGACATCGCTTATTACAATCAGGTGTTTGAAGCATACAGGCCGACTATTTCCCAGTTTGCCGGAGCGTATACCAAATGGAGCTCTCATGCTGATAAGGAAATAGCGTACCTTCTTGAAAAAAACGTTTATTCAATTGATGATCTCAGGCAGTTTGTCGTAAAGGAGTCGGATGGAACAGAAAAATTAAGAGCCCTTTCCCGTGAAGAAGCAGCCGTATACATCGCTCGTGCAATCGGCAAAGGCGTTGAGGCTGCCGCATGGACATATTCTGAAAAATACAAAGATGACAGTCATATAAATAATTTTTATAAAGCGTCTGTTTATTATATGCGTGATAAGGGCGTAGTGTCAAAGGGAGACTCAAACGGTAATTTTAATCCAAGAGCCGGCGCTACAAGGGCTCAGCTTGCCGTTATGTTGGACAAGTCCTTGAACATAATATCCGCTCAGCCGCCTACGGCAAGCGCTCCTTCCTCAACCGGCGCCGACCCAAGTAATATCAACAAAATAGAAAGCATTTCCGGAACAATTGATAAGTTTTACCCGGCTCTTAGTGGGATTCAGGTTGTTATACCAAGCGGTGAAAAGAAAATTTACCGCCTTGCAACAAATGCTTCTGTTTATGTAGACAATTTCTTAAAAAACGCCAACGATTTAAAGGAAGGTATGCCCTTTGTAGCCATATTACAAAACGGCGAACTTCTCGACGTTAAGGCTCAATCAGCAACCTCCGGCCTTTCTCAGCCGTCTGCCGCAGGAAGCGCATCATCCGCCCAGCTTTTTACTGTCGAAGGTGTTATTAAAGCCGTAACCCAAAGCAACAAGAGCTTCGGCCTTGAAATACGAATGATTAACCCAAAAGGAAATATTATTACTGAAACCCACACCTATCTTTTATCAGCCGACGCAAAGGTTACAAGAGGCGAAAGCGCCACAACCTTTGAATCAGTCCAGGTAGGTGACGTAGCAAGAGTGCAGTTTTCCGGCAATACGGCCGTTACGTTAGAGCTGGAAGAAAAAAACAGAGTTATAAAAGACGGTGTATTACTAGAGAAAAAATTTATAGACCTTACAAATACGGCTATTTTAGTTATCAAGGACAAAAGCGACAAAAAATATGAGCTGCGTGTTGCGGCGGATACAAGTATATCAAGAAGAGGCACAGGTATAGTGAGCTGGAAGGATTTGCGTATAGGTGACGTTGTTCAGGAAGCCTATGCCGAATACGACAAGCTGCAAAGCATTATAACCTACGGTGTTTTATCCTCAGTTGATGGTGTTATCGAAGAAATACACATTTTAAAAAACCGAGCATATATTCATCTGCGTGAAAGCGATAATTTGGTTAAAAGCTACGAGATTATTCCCGGAGCCGTAGACCCCTACATTTTACGCTTGAATTCCACAGTCCGTCTGCGCCTTGATAGCCAGGAAATAGAATCCGTATCTGTCATCAGGAGGTAATAGATGGATAATAGGGGCAGCAATAAACCCGGCCGGTCCGCTGCTAAAAAAGCAGGCAGCGGCCGGAAGGCGGCTTCAATCGTAAAACATTCGGAAGAAAAGCGGGCGCCTTCATCAAGCGGCTCAACAAAAGGCAGAAGCAAAAGCGAAAAGCAGCGCTTCAAGGATTACGAGCGCAACACAAGAAAAACCTTAGGCAGAAGCTTTAACTTTTCCAAAATACTATCCGAGACTCTTGATTTCTTAAGTGATAAAAGCGGTATGCTTGCCGGCGGCGCTTTTGTTTTGCTTATTATGCTTATAATATTTATCATATGGTCATTAACAAGCAAAAACGCTTATGAGGTGTTTGTTAACGATGTACCCGTAGGTATTATAGCTATGAACAAGAAGATTACGGGCGAAGAGTTGTATAACACTGCTGTTACTAAGTTAGCCGCCCAAGAGGGCACGCGGGTTTCCGTCAACGAAAAAGTCAGCATAAAACCCGTCCATGCGGCTAAAAGGAATATTACAACAACCGACTATATTGTCAGCGAGATTAGCAAAAACTTCACATATAAAATAGAAGCGGCCACAATTACCCTTGACGGAATTGAAATGGCCGTGTTAAAAAATTCATCCGAAGCCAACGAAGTTTTGCAAAGAATAATAGAACCGTATATAAACTCTGAAACACCTCCTATTGAGCAGGGTTTTGTCGAAAATGTAAGTGTTGGGGTTCGGTTTGCCGAAAAAGACCAGGTTATGAAGCCGGAGCAGGCATACATCATTATGACGGAAAACAAGGAAACAGTGTCTACTTACGTTATCAAATCAGGAGATTCTCTATCTAAAATTTGCAGCGTCAACGGCATTTCCCTGCAAAGCCTGTTGGATCAAAACCCGGACATAAACGTCAACTCTATCCTAAAAATCGGTCAAGAGCTTAAGATGATTACGTTTACGCCGTTATTATCCGTTAAAACCGTTGATGAGGTCAAGCTGACAGAGGTAGCCCAAAAACCGGTTGAAACAAAAAACAACCCTGACCGCCCGAAAACATATAAAAACGTTATAAAACAAGGGCGTGACGGTCAAAAGGAAGTCACTTACCATATTATAAGGGTTAACGGCTTTGAAACCGAAAAGATTCCTGTTGAAGAGATAATTACCGTTGCGCCGGAGCCTGAAATTATAGAAGTCGGTACTATGCAAACGCCGCCAAAGCAGGCGTTAGGGTTTTATATTATGCCGACATGGGGCGCTGTTTCCGATTATTTCGGAAGCCGGGGCGGAGCCCACAACGGCGTCGATATTGCGGCAGATTTTGGCTCTCCTGTATATGCGGCCGACGGCGGAAAAGTTATATACGCCGAAAACGGAGGCACTTTCGGTCAGCTTATTAAAATACGCCATAACGCTAAAGTTGTGTCGTATTATGCTCATAACAGCGAGCTGCTTGTTAAAGCCGGGCAAAACGTTGCTCAAGGTCAGTTAATCGCCTTAATGGGTAACACAGGCGACAGCACAGGTAGCCATCTTCATTTTGAAATCAGAGAAAACGGAGTGCCCCAAAACCCTTTTGATTATATTAATATAAAATGAGCAGCCGGTGGTTATTACCGGCTGCTTTAGCGTTACGCTTCCGAATATATGACGGTCAGGTCGTTATGATACTGTAATATGGAGGCAGGAACCTTCGGGGTAACAGGCCCCTTAATTGCCCTTTGTAATATTTCCATTTTATCGGCGCCGTTGGCTATTAGAAGTATACTCTTTGCTTTCATGATTGTTCCTATACCCATAGTTATAGCAGAGGTCGGAACCTCGTCACGGCTTTTATAAAACCTTGCGTTGGCGTCTATTGTACTGTCTGTAAGTCTAACATGATGAGTAATAGGAGAGAATTCCTCCGCCGGTTCGTTAAAGGCTATATGCCCGTTCCTGCCGATACCCAAAAGCTGCAAGTCTATGCCGCCTAAGCCTTCAATTAGCCTTTCATATTCCTGACAGCTTTTTTCGCTGTCGCCCGATTGCCCGTCAGGCAGATTAACAGAGCTTTTGTTTATGTTAATGTGATTAAAAAGGTTATCAAACATGAAGTAGTAGTAGCTGTTAGGGTCGGTTATCGGCGTATTGTAATATTCGTCTAGGTTAACGGTTGTTACGCCGCCGAAATCAATCACGCCTTCTTTGTTCAGCCGGATAAGCTCTTTGTATGTGCCTACAGGCGAGCTTCCTGTAGCCAGCCCCAAAACAGAAGTTGGCTTCTTTATTATTTGGGCGGATATAATTGTTGCGGCTTTTCTGCTTAAATCATCATAATCCCTTGCCTTTATTACGTTCATCCACAAATCCCCCTTAATCATTATTGTTGTCTTAACGATTATATCATATGCCAAATCACTCTACAATAGGCATGACCCCCTGCATAAAAGATATATAA
>CAZEYG010000216.1:0-4271 GCA_964516575.1 uncultured Defluviitaleaceae bacterium | reverse complement strand
GGCAACGGTATTGACGATTTAACCGGAAGTGGTATAATGGAAATGCCTAATATTGAGAAAAGTGTTAACGACAGCAAGGATGTAGCTAAAGAGGTTCAAAAGGAATTGCAACAAATGGCCAGCGATTTTAAAACATACTTTGCCGAAAACCAGCTGCAGGATAAGGTCGAGGTTAAAGTTGCCGAGGATTCAATTACTCTTGTTTTTAAAGACGGTATTTTATTCGATTCCGGTAAAGCTGTTTTACGAAATGACGCTCTAACGGCTTTGGATATAGTAGCCAACGAAATTTTAAGATACCCCGAAAATGAAATAGAAATAGACGGTCATACCGACAACGTACCTATTTCTACAGTTCAGTTCCCCAGCAACTGGAGATTATCTGCCGCTAGAGCCATATCTGTTGCGGAGTATTTCATAGACCAGGCAGGGGTTTCCCCTGACAGACTAGCTGCAGTAGGCCGTGGCGAATACTTGCCGGTAGCTACTAACGATACTCCTGAAGGCAGAGCACAAAACCGGCGTGTCGAAATTAAATTTAAGAGTAAATATTACTCTAACCGTATACAATAATATCATGCCAAATTTTCCGGGTTTTCCTTAATCGCTTAATCGGTTTGATATTACTTTACAGGTTTTATAGAAGTTATATATTGATTTATAGGTGTTTACTTATAATAAAGGGGAGAGTTAATTTGGAAAAAAACAAAGTTATGATGATAGTAATTATTATACTTTTAGTTGTGCTTTTGGCTACTATTGTAGGTGTTTCATTTGTAGCCTTCAGAGTTTTTACGGAAAACAAAGACTCCGTTGCAACTACCCAACAGGTTACACCACAACTAACTCCTGACCAAATAGACACTCTGCCTCTTTCTTCTGCAATGAGTACAAACCTTGCAGCAGGCTCTGACGGCACGTCTCACATCATAAAACTTAGCATTGCGGTAGGTGTTAATAACACTGACAAAAAACTTAGCCCTGAATTTGCAACCTTAGTTCAAACAAAAGAAGCTATTATAAGAGACATTGCTCTTGATGTTGTAAAGAGTAAAACTTATGAAGAACTTAGCCGCCCTGACGGCAGAGACATTCTTAGGGAAGAAATACTTGTCAGGCTTCAAAATGAATTTAAAAACAATCTTCTTGTCGCTGTTTATATTAGTGACTGGTATTTGCAATAATAAATATATCTACATTATATTGTGATCGGTGGTGACAGTATTGGGTGACATTTTGTCCCAGAGCGAGATTGATGAATTGCTAAACGCTTTATCCAGCGGGAAAACCGGCGATGTTGTTTTGAATGCTTCAAGCAAAACCCCTATCGCCAAAGATTATAATTTTGCAAAGCCCTCAAAATTCAACAAAGAGCAGCTAAGAACTCTTGAAATAATTTTTGATAACTTTGCAAGACTTGTTTCTTCTTTCCTTACAGGCTATCTGCGAACCGCATGCTCCTTAGAGGTTGCAAGCGCCGAGCAGATTACTTATAAAGAGTTCAACAACTCAATAGTTAACCCTGTTATTTTAGGCATAATTGATTTTGCGCCGCTTAAGGGCTCTGTTGTTCTTGAACTTTCCAGCAATATCGGTTATTCTGTTATTGACAGGATTTTAGGCGGCCCCGGCCTAAGCATGAAGCGCATTAGGGATTTCTCGGAAATAGAGAAAATCCTCCTTGACAGGATAATTTCACAAATGCTTAATTACTTAATTGAGCCATTTGAAAACGTTGTAGCTTTAAAACCATCTTTAGAGAAAATCGAGACAAACTCTCAGTTTGCTCAGATTATTTCCCCTAATGAAATGGTTGTTCTCATTACTTTAACTTCAAAATTTGGCGTATCTGAAGGCCTTATGAATTTCTGTATCCCGCATTACGTGCTGGAGCCTATAATGGAACGCCTTTATACTAAATATTGGTTTACACAAGCAGAAGCAAGCGATAACGTCACTTACAGAGAAGATTTGGAAGCCCAGCTTGAAAAGTCTAAAGTTCCTATTTGTGCCGTCATAGGCAAAACAAGTATAACCGTTGGCGACTTTATTGGGTTACAGGTTGGCGATGTCATACCCCTTGACTCCTATGTAACTACAGATCTTGACGTTATGGTAGGTAATTTATTGAAATTTCACGCAAAGCCTGGTATTATGAGAGGCAAAAACGCCATTCAAATTACTTCGATTGTGAAAAAAGAGGAGGTCTGACAGTATGGGGGATATGTTATCTCAGGATGAAATAAATGCTTTACTCGGCGGCATTCCAAACGAAGCCGATGACGAGAATTTAGAAAACAGCATTTTAAATACCGACTCCGATTCAGCTAGCGACGAAGAACTAAATAGTATACTGTCTGATGAGGATAAAGATGTTCTTGGCGAAATTGGTAATATTAGCATGGGTACTTCCGCCACGACATTATTTGCCCTTTTAGGTGAAAAGGTTTCCATTACTATTCCACGAGTTATTGTTCTTACTTGGCGTACTTTAGCCAATAGCTACGATAGGCCGTGCGTTGGTATAAAGGTTAACTACAAGGAAGGTATCCAAGGCTCAAACATATTAATTTTAAAACAACGTGACGTTAAGATTATTGCCAACCTTATGATGGGTGGTGATGGCAAGGTAGAAGATGAGGTTGAGCTTAACGAAATTGATTTAAGTGCAATTGGCGAAGCCATGAATCAAATGGTAGGTTCAGCTTCTACTTCCTTATCGTCAATGGTAAAGAAAAAAGTTGACATTGATACTCCCCAAGCCTTTCAGCTTAGCTTTAATGACGATAACTTTTTTCAAGCAACAGGTTTTGACCCTAACGAAATCTTGGTCTGTACAGCTTTTAAAATGGAAATTGGTAATCTTATTGATAGTGAAATAATGCAGGTTTTACCTAAGGAGTTTGCTCTTTCTATGGTTTCTACATTAAAAAATAGTCTTTCAGCCCCCCAACAAAAGGCCTCATTGGCTTCGGCTCAACCGGCTCCTGCACCAGCCCCGCAGCCCCAGCCGGAATATCAGCAGCAACAGGTGTCAACCCAAAATCAACAGCAGGCACCTCCGCCGCAATATCAACAACCGGCTCCTCCGCCGCAATATCAGCAGCCCATGTATCAGCAACCTATGTATCAGCAGCCTGTGTATCAACAGCCGGTATACCAGCAGCCTAACGTGAACGTACAGCCTGTGCAGTTCCAAAACTTTGACCCGGCTGCAGTTATGCAACAAAAAGAAAATATTGATATTATTATGGATGTGCCCCTTGAGGTTTCTGTTGAATTAGGGCGCACTCATAAAAAGATTAAGGAAATACTTGAATTTACACCAGGTACTATCATAGAGCTGGATAAACTGGCTGGTGAACCAATTGATATTTTAATAAACGGTAAGTTTGTAGCCAAAGGTGAGGTCGTCGTTATTGATGAAAACTTTGGTATCAGAATTACCGATATAATAAATGTAGAGGAAAGAATATAAAATTAGAATAATAAGCCGAGGAGTGAATTAACATGTCCGATAAAACTATATTACTTGTTGATGATGCTGCTTTTATGCGTATGATGCTCAAGGACATACTCACCAAAAATGGATATAATGTTGTTGGTGAAGCCGAAAATGGAATTAAAGCTATTGAAAAATATAATGAGCTTAAACCAAGTCTTGTAATACTTGACATTACAATGCCCGAAATGGACGGTATCCAAGCCGCTAAAGGCATTAAAGGCGCAGATCCAAATGCAGTTATTATAATGTGCTCAGCTATGGGGCAACAAGCAATGGTTATTGAATCTATTCAAGCTGGCGCAAGAGATTTTATTGTTAAGCCGTTCCAACCTGACAGAGTTTTAGAAGCTGTTAAAAAGGTTATAGGCTAGCCTTTGCTTTATTGGGCTAGCTTGCATATCTAATTATTTAAAGAAGGTTTTTTTATGCACCTTATTTTAACAGCTTCCGGTAATACCGGCAGTACTTTGCCGGAAACCGCCGGAAACAGCTTTGCTATGCTTGGCCAGTTTGTTTTTGTGCTATTTCTTTTTTTGGTTGTTCTTTTTTTAGCATACTATTCAACTAGGTTAATAGGCAGAGCAAAAATGGGAGCTCGTTCCGGCGCCAACATTAAAATTATTGAGACTGTAGCTGTAGGTTATCAATGCAGCGTACAGCTCATAAAAGTATCGGACAAGTATATCCTCATTGGCGTTGGCAAGGATCGAGTGGTTTTTTTGACACAACTTGACGACGCCGATATTAATTTTAACGAATCGGGTCA
>CAZEYG010000215.1:0-4272 GCA_964516575.1 uncultured Defluviitaleaceae bacterium | reverse complement strand
TGAACAGAACAATGAAGAAAGCCAGGAAATTAAAACAATAAAAAATATAATTTCAGACTTCTATAATCTAAGACCTGATAATATACATATTAAATATAAGCTATATACGAATGAGAAAGCAAGGAGATGAACGAAAGTGGATTTCTTAAAAAAACTATTTAAGGATAAGGACAAAAAAGCGGTTTCCAGCTTTATGCTGATGCTTGGGTTGGGTGTTGTTTTACTTCTTGGCAGCAACATACTGTTTAAAGGGCCATCAAACTTGCCTGTTTTGGAAACGGCCTTTACAGAGGCAGATGCTAAAGAACATACGGAGGATTTCGCCTTTGACAGCTATGAAGCGGAGCTGGAAAGGAGACTGGAGGAAACGCTTACTCTTGTTAACGGCGCCGGTGAGATTAAGGTTATGGTAACGCTGCGCCAAAGCAAAGAGCTTGTTTTGGCAAACAACTCTACCTATGACAGTACAGTTACAAAAGAAACGGACTCACAAGGCGGCATAAGAGAAAGTGAAAGCATTAAAAAAGAAGAGGAAATTATTTTAATAAACGGAGGCGGCGGTGACAGGCCGTTAATATTAACAGAAAATACGCCTAAGATTGAAGGCATTATAATAGTAGCGCAGGGGGGAGATAACGTTATTGTTAAGGATTCGCTTACAAGAGCGGCTCAAGTAATATTGGGATTAGATGTAAACAAAATTCAAGTTTTAAAAATGAGATGAGGAGGAGTAGTAAATGTTTGTACTTAAAAGAAATCAAGTTATTATAACTGCTTTGGTGGTAATGATTGCGGTGGCTGGATATTTAAATTATTCGGATTCTAATAAAAACAAAAAAGCCAATAATATAGTTCTTGACGACGGAGGCAGAGTATCCGGCCTCGGCGACGAAGAATATACAACTGTTAATAGCAAGAACGGCCTACTTTCTGTTTTTGAAGGCGAAATTGGTGAGGCTATTTCAACAGATGACAACCCGGCAATAGCTTTGGGCGAGGAGGACGACAGCTTCCTTACAGCCTTACCTAACTCAGAAGATTCTGAAGCCGAGCCAGGCGAAGCCGTATTTGTCAGCACAAGCGTTAACCTTCCATTCTTTGTTCAGGCTAAGTTAGAAAGAGAACAAGCAAGAGCAAAGCAAAAGGATATTTTACTTGAAGTAATCAACAACACAAACATTGAAGAGTCAAAACGTGCTGAATGTGCGGACGCTATGATAGAGATTCAAAAGCGTATTGAGAAGGAAACAGCAGCCGAAGCTATGATAGAAGCCAAGGGCTTTAAGGAAGTTTATGTCCGTATAGATGATAATACAGTTGATGTTGTTGTTAACAAAGAGGCCTTAACGGATGCTGAGGTTGCCCAAATAGAGGATATTGTCAAGCGTAAAACAGGAATGGATTCAGCTAGCATAAGAATCAGCCCTATGAAGAGATAATCTCATGAAATTGACCCGCCGACTTAAACAATCGGCGGGTTTAGTATTTTAAGCTAAATGAGTGTAGAGAAAAGGAGTAAGATAGCAGGTTTGATTGATATGTATTAAATTAAGCGGCAGTGTAAATATTTTTCTGTAAAGCCATCGAATGAAATTTAATGCTTAATGGAAAAATTTCTGTTTGCTAAGTTATTTGTAAAGACGTTATTGGGAAATATCCTCCACACAATCTCCATAAATCTGTGCTAAAATAAAAATACAAAGGAGGTATTCTATTGAAACCCAAAAAAATCCTAATAGTCGAAGATGAACCTAAAATCGCCGCAGCTGTTGAAGCCGACCTCAAAAAAGATGGACATATCACGCGTGTTGCTTATGACGGCAAGCAGGCATTATTGCTGTTTGAAAGCGAACACCCCGATATGCTCATTCTTGACCTTATGCTCCCCCACATATCCGGTGAGGATGTATGTAGGACTGTACGTAAGGAATCACGCATACCGATTATTATGCTAACGGCCAAAGCTAGCGAGGACAATAAAATTGAAGGCTTGAACATTGGTGCAGACGATTACATGACAAAGCCGTTTTCTCCGAGAGAGCTTGTAGCGAGGGTGAACAATCTTTTTCGCAGATGTGGTGACGGTATTTCACCTATGTTTAATAAAATGTCATGGAATAATGGCGATTTAGAAATTGACTTTAATGCTTACACATTAAAAAAACAAGGTGTTTCCGTAAATCTTACGCCTAACGAGTTTAAGCTGCTTTCTACATTAGCAAGATACCCAAATAAAACTTTTACACGAGACGAACTGATTGAAATCGCCCTCGGCATTGACTTTGACGGCTATGATAGGACAATCGACAGCCATATCAAAAATCTACGCTCGAAAATAGAAACAGACAGCGCAAATCCTGTATATATCCTGACAGTACGAGGTGTGGGATATAAATTCGGAGGAAAAAAAGAGTGAAAATGAACTTGAAAGCAAGGCTGATATTATCCTATACCGTTCTGTCTCTTCTTCTTATTTTCTCGCTGTTGTTTGTGTCTAATCTTATGCTTGAGCGGCAATTTAACAACTATGTTAAAGAAAAACAGGAGCGGAAAAATCTTGACATTGTAGAGTCTGTGCTTGCGGAGTTTGAGACCGATAAAACCCCGAATTTGGACTATCTTTTTTCCATCGGCCAAAATGCTCTTAACGAAGGCATTATTTTGATGGTAAACGACAAGCTCGGAAATGAGCTTTTTTGCATGAGTTGTCTTGATAACACACGATGTGAAAACATGTTAACGTCAATGGAAAGCACAATGCGGAAAAGGTATCCAAATTTTGTGGGAGAATATACTGAAAAAGTATACCCTCTGTCTAAGTATGATGTAGACTATGGAACAGTTAAGCTGGGCTTTTATGGTCCATTTTATTACAATGAAGCCGATATAAAGTTTATAGATATGCTGAATAACCTTTTTATAAAAGCAGCTTTCATATTTTTGATTATTGCATTCATTGTGGGTTACTTTATGGCAAACAGAATCGCGAAACCTTTAAAGGCGGTAACTTTAAAGACGCAAGAAATTGAAAAAGGTAATTATACGAACAGAATAACGTTTTCATCAAAAACAGCAGAAATCGACAGCCTTATTGATAGCGTAAACGCACTCGCCTTCACTCTTGATACACAACAATCCCTAAAAAAACGAATGGCACAGGACTATGCTCACGAGTTCAGAACACCACTTGCAGCCATACAATCAAACCTTGAGGGGATTATTGACGGCGTGTTCGAGCCGACAAATGAGCGTGTTGAGAGTATCCGGCAAGAAATATTACGGCTTTCCCGGATGGTTGAAGGGATTGATAAAATAGCAGAGCTTCAAAATGATAACGTAAGTTTGCATAAGGAGCACTTTAATTTTTGTGAATTGTTAAATCAAAATCTCACAACCTTTGAAGCAGAAATAAAAGACAAGAACATCATATTAACCCTCAATACCGAACATTGCGAGATTTATGCCGACAAGGATAAAATCAGCAGTGTGATTATCAATCTGATTTCCAATGCCGTCAAATATACGGACGAAGGCGGTAAGATTGACATTGAGGTTAAAAACAAAAAGGATAGTATTATGTTTACCGTTACAGACAACGGCGTAGGTATTGCAGAAGCAGATTTATCTAATATCTTTGAGCATTTGTACCGTGCCGATGTTTCAAGGGCACGAGATACAGGCGGCTCCGGTATAGGGCTTTCCGTGGCAAAAGCGATTGTAACAGCACACGGCGGCAGAATTGAGGTTAAGAGTAAACAAGGTTCTGGCAGTGAGTTTGTTGTTGAACTTAATAAATAATAATTTTTCCAGTTTCTCCATACAATCTCCACAAAGGATTTATATACTCAGTATCATACCAACTGCAGATGGTAAATTTATCTATGAAAAGAGGTAATGTAAATGGGTAAGAAACTGATTTCGGTTGCTATTGTGGCAGTATTAATGCTGTCTATGGCATCAACCGCATTTGCGGCATCACTTGTCGGCAGATATAGAGCCGGAGGATATGGCGGTTGCGGCGGATATGGTTACAGCTTGATGAGAGATGTTGACGGAAATTTCCTTTCCCAAGAGTCGTTTAAAGCCAACCTCGACCAAGCTATTGCAGACGGATATATCCTTGAAGAGGACAGACAGTTTTACTTGAATATGTTCGATTACTGTGTGCAAAACGGCGGGTTCGGACGTGGCGGTTGCGGCGGAGGTCGTGGCTTTGGTAGCAGTTTCAGCAGATAACTCTATACTGCAATCAAAAGAAAGTCCAAAGCTCCT
>CAZEYG010000214.1:0-4283 GCA_964516575.1 uncultured Defluviitaleaceae bacterium | reverse complement strand
ATTTGGGTTATCATCATACGGTGATGGTACTTTTAGTCAATCTTATAAAAATGATTAATTAGGATTCGGGTTGAATAAACTATATAACTACATAATGGGGAAAAGGATATATGTTTACCTCTAATTCAAACGACGGTAACTAAGAAGCCGTATTGTCTAACATAAAAAACTTCATGTTACTCAATCATCCCAGCTATGGAGGGACATATGAATATTTCCAAAAAAATGTTTCTGTATTTGATTATTTTATCATTTATTTTTTTAACAACCCATGTAGTTTTTAAAAATACTTATAAGTATGACAATAAATACACAATATCTGCAAAAAGGCCTGTTAAAGGCATTATAACTCTCGAAGACAGCGACACAGGAGATTTTAAGCTTATTCCACTTATAGAGGATTGGGAGTTTTATAGAGGCAGGCTTTTATGGCCGGAGGATTTTAACTCAGGCAAAGAACATGAACCGGAATACATATCTTTAGGTCAGAATACTGATTTTTTAAAACATTCTACTTCCAATTTTCAATATGGCGAAGCCACGTATCGTCTAATAATTAAAAACACAGGCAAAGAAAAGCAGCTAAATTTGGAAGTTCCTGAGTTTTTTTCAGCCGGGCGGATTTTTGTTAACGAAGAATTGATTGCTGAATTAGGTATCCCGGAAAAAGAGAATTACCAGCCCTTTCTAAAAAACACTATAGTAAGTTTTATTGCAACCGATTCAACGCAGGTCATAATACAGATTTCAAATTATTCTCATTTCTTTGGAGGATTGTATTGTGTGCCTGTCCTAGGCAGTTATCAGGCTATATACAATATGCTTTTTGTACGCTTCGTTTTTTACGGCTTTATCTTTATTTTTACTCTTGAAATGTTTATATTTTCCACAACGTTATGGCTCAATATTAAAAAAAATAAATTATTTTTCTATTACGGACATTTATGTATTTTCTTTCTTCTTCAAATATCTTATCCGTTTGTATATTGGCGGGGTATAAAAATTGTGCCACTTATGTTTTCCTTGGAGTTGACAGGTGTTTCAGGGATTATGTTTTGTGTTTTGTTAATAACAGGTATATTATCGGGTGTAGAGAAAACCCGCCTCTTTAAAATAATGCGGTGGATTTGTATAATATTTTGCCTTGGAGCACTTGTTTTACCTATGTTTGTGCTTTCACATGTACCCCAGTTTATAGGTATAGTGGACGCTGCAATACGTATACATACCTATGTTTATTTTATTTATATAATATACATATCAATAAGGGGAGTGCTTAAAGATTACAGGGCTTTTTGGCTGTTTACAGCAAACGGAATTTATGGCTTTGGAGTTTTGTTAGATTTCTTTATGGATAGGAGATTTGAACCTGCATGGTTGGGCTGGGGTACGGAATATTACGGGTTTATGATGATATTAATTTTCTCCATATTAATTATAACCGAAATATTCCGAATGAAGAAAGAAAATAAAAAACTTACAGATAATTTGGAAGAAGAGATTAGGTTAAGAACTAAAGAACTAATTGTTTTATCCAACGAGAGAAAACGGTTTTTATCCACTATCTGCCATGACCTTAAGGCTCCCATATCGGCTATCAAAACATATATGGAGCTTATACGAACAGGAAACGTTAATATAGATGATGAGTTAAGCCAATATTTGGACGTTATAAGCAAAAAATCAGATGAAATGCAATATAGGGTTGGTGTTCTTCAAGACTTCTCAATGCATGATTTATTAGAAGAGCCGGAAGTATGCATTGAGGTAGGCCAGTTTCTTACAGAGGTTTATAAAAATTATGTGCCGGATGCGGAGGCATGTGGTGTTTTGCTAAAGCTTCAATTACCTGATGGGAAAGGGTATATAAACGTCCAGCGTGATAAGCTGATACATGTTTTTGAAAATATTATATTAAACGCTGCCAGCTTTTCGCCGCAGGGGGGAGAAATTCTGATTAAGGCCGAATATAACTCATCGACAGTTATATTAACTGTTGCAGATTCGGGCATTGGCATAGCTAATGAGGATTTACCCCATATTTTCGATAGATATTTCAGCCGCCGAAGGGTTGAAGGCAGAGAGGAAGAAAAGGGAACTAGGGGTTTGGGTTTGTTTTTTGTTAAAGCGGCGATTATTGAGATGCGGGGAACCGTAGACGTTCAGTCGGAAAAAAACAACGGAACCACCTTTAAGATAGAGCTCCCGCTTGTAAATAAAAAGGAAGAAGAAAAAAATCAAATAAATGGGCTTGATCGTTACGGATAAAAAAGAAGCGTGTTAAATGGTATAATCCTTTAACACGCTTCTTTTTTGTTACCACAAATTATTCATCGGCGATTATAATATCATCTTCCATAAGCTCGTCTGTTAAATCTTCCGATTTAGCAGCCTTAACCGCTTTGGCGGCTTTTGAATCCTTAACCGGCTTGTCGGGCTTTTCCGGCGTTTTTTCCGGGGCGGCTTCGGAACTTGCAGTCTCGTCAGTTATAAGCCCATGTTGCTTGCGGATAAGATTTTCAAGCATAACGAAAAACTCAACGTTATCCTTTAAATATTGCTTAACATTTTCACGTCCCTGGCCAAGCCTAGTGCTTTCATGGGAATACCAAGAGCCGCTTTTGTTTATTATACCTGACCCTTCGGCAAGGTCAAGGACATCACCTTCTTTTGATATACCCTGACCGTATATAATATCAAACTCACAAGTTTTAAAGGGTGGAGCAACCTTGTTTTTCGCAATTTTAGCTCTGGTACGGTTGCCGATACTGGTTTCGTTGATTTTTAATGTTTCTATACGGCGGATATCTATCCTTACGGAGGCATAAAACTTAAGAGCTCTGCCGCCTGTAGTCGTTTCATTTCCGCCGCCGCCTCCAAAGGACATGCCGCCGATTTTATCTCTTAGCTGGTTTATAAAAATAACAGTACAGCCCGTTTTGTTACAAACAGCGGTTAGCTTTCTAAGGGCTTGTGACATAAGGCGGGCTTGTAAACCGACATGGCTATCGCCCATTTCGCCTTCAATTTCAGCCTTTGGTGTCAGAGCAGCTACGGAGTCTATTACAACTATTTCTATAGCGCAAGAGCGAACCATAGCCTCGGCTATTTCAAGAGCCTGCTCGCCGTTGTCAGGTTGTGATATGTAAAGCTCGTCAATGTTTACACCCAGCTTTTTTGCGTAAATAGGATCAAGCGCGTGTTCGGCGTCTACATAACCGGCTATGCCGCCTGCTTTTTGTACCTCAGCCACGACATGGAGAGCTAAAGTGGTTTTACCCGAAGATTCGGGGCCGTATATTTCTATAATCCTACCTCGTGGCAAGCCGCCCACACCTAGCGCTATGTCAAGGCTTAATGCGCCGGTTGGAATAACAGGCACGTTTTCGGTTTTGGCTCTTTCGCCTAACTTCATAACGGCCCCCTTGCCATAATGCTTCTCTATGTTTGTTAGCGCCGTTTCAAGCGCTATTTTGCGCTCGTCCTCGGACATTGAGCTTACAGGCACAGTAACTTTATCACTTGCCTTTTTGCCGCCCTTTTTTTCCATTGGGTTTCAATCCTCTCATTTTGGTTTTAATCATTTAGGAAGCAGTCTGCCGCTTTTTAATAAACTGCAATTTTGTTTGTGAAATTATTATTGCTAAAAAAATCAATACACTACCTAAAATACCTCTAAGCCCAATAATCTCTTTATAAATAAGAACAGAGAATATAGCGCCGAAAACCGCCTCACCGGACATTATAACAGCGGCTTTTGTTGAGCTTACATATTTTTGAGCGTTGTTTTGCCCCAAAAAGGCGAGTAATGTGCAAAAGGCGCCTGTATATAGCAGCCATAAAATTCCGTTTCCTGAAAGATTTGGTATGTTGCCTCTGATAATAACACCAACAGCAGAGCATATAAAAGAACATACAACAATGGTGTTAAACATTACAAGGGTTATTGAGGTAGCGTCTGTTGATTCGTGGCGTCTTGTGGCTATGCCTATGTAGCAAACCTGGAAAGCGTAACATACGGAGCAAACAAATAAAAGAACCGCTCCTCGACTAAGGGAAAAATCATCCTTAATGCTTATAAGTCCAAGGCCGATTAAAGCAATTATTGCCCCCGAAACATCATAAATACCGACCTTTCTTTTATAAATATACCAATCTAGAAACGGCACCATAACCACATATGTAGCGGTAATAAAAGCGCAGACAGACGGGGTGGAGCGTACCATTCCTTCCATCTGTAAGGAAAAAGCTACAAACAGCAAAAGCCCAATTATAAGACCGTC
>CAZEYG010000213.1:0-4296 GCA_964516575.1 uncultured Defluviitaleaceae bacterium | reverse complement strand
CATAATATTTATATCAATGGGCATAAATGTAATGAACGCCCTAAAAAAGCACGATATAGGCAAGCTGGTTTTTAGCCCCAACGGTTTAGCGGGAATCATATTTTACGGCTCGGCTCTTGGTTTGGCTATTTCCATGTACCTTGGAAGCACTGCTTTCTCCCCGGTTTTTATAATGGCTATTGTTATAACCCTTGTGGTCATCGCCCTTAGAGAACCGATTACACGAAAGCTCCAAAAGAAAGAGCTTAATATCCACGGCAGTTTTGTAATGTATGTTGTTGAGCTTGCTATTGAGATGTTTGAGGTTCTGCTTTCTTACTTTACAAATACTGTGTCCTTTGTTAGAGTTGGCGCTTTTGCCCTAAGCCACGCCGGCATGATGAGCGCCGTTATGATTCTGGCTAAAACGGCAAACGGTGGCAGTAACCCGATTGTTGTGATTCTTGGAAATATCCTGGTCATATGCTTGGAAGGTCTTGTTGTTGGCATACAGGTTTTAAGACTGGAGTTTTACGAGATATTCAGCCGGTTTTTCGACGGAAGCGGGCGTAAGTTTGTTTCCTATACTAATTCAAAGCGTTAGAACTATTAATTACATTTAATATACATTATTTACATTATTAAGGAGGAATTTAAATGTTTCAGAGCTTGGTTATTTCCCTTTTGCTGCTTGCTATAGTGCTTCCGGCGGGCATATTCTTTTTGGGCGAAAGAAAGCCCGGCCGCTTTAAATGTACGTTGGTAATAAACATTGTTTCATTTTTCGGCATACTTTTGTTTGCTACAGTGTTTATGTTTTCAGGCACTGCTCTCGCTGCTATAAGCCAAACTAACGCTTCCGCTGGAGACGGTCTTAGATATTTAGCCGCCGCCTTATCTACCGGCTTAGCAACCGTCGGCGCAGGTATAGCTACAGGCTCCGCTGCTTCAGCCGCTCTCGGCGCTTTAAGCGAAAACGAAGGCATTATGGGCAAGGCTCTTATATTCGTTGCACTGGCGGAAGGTATAGCTATTTACGGCATGTTAATTTCCTTTATGATTCTGTTTTAGGGAGTTTTGTTATGAAGATGTATCTTATAAGCGATAACGTGGATACAAGAACGGGGATGCGCCTTGTGGGCGTTGACGGCGCCGTGGTTCATACCCAGGAGGAGCTTAAAGCCCAACTTAACAAGGTTATAAGCGATAAGGAAATAGGTATTGTGCTTATAATGGAAAAGTTGTCCCGTCAGTTCCCCGACATCGTAAAGGACATAAAGCTTAACAGAAAGCTCCCGCTTATTGTTGAAATACCCGACAGACACGGCACAGGCCGCACGGCAGATTTTATTACGGCATACATGCGTGAGGCTATCGGGGTTAAGATTTAAGATGGTTTAACTGACTTATGGGGTGATACTATGAATGTGGAGCGGAAGCTGGAAGGCTTTTTAAAAATGGCTCTGACAGAAGCCGAGGAAAAGGAAGCCGTCCTTCGTATGCAAATAACTGAGGAATATGAAAAAGCCGCCGACGAGGCTAGAAAACACGCCGCAAAAGCAGCCGACGAGCGGCTTAGAATAGAAGAAACAAAGGCAAATCAGCATAAAAACCACGAGATTACTAAATCTGCAACAGAGATAAAGAAGAAAATAACTAATCGGCGAGCAGAGCTTATAACCGAGCTTTTTAGAAATGTAGAAAACCGGTTTTTAGATTATACCAAAACAGAGGAATATGTTAGCTTTTTGATAGAAGGCGCAAAAGCCGCCGTCTCTAAATACGGCAGCGTTCAAATTGAGCTTATGGAGCGTGATATGGGGCATAACGCCGTAATAGAAGCTAAAAGCGGCGCCGTCGTTTTATCTTCTGACGAAGATTTTTTAGGCGGCTTTCGGGTTATTGTCCCGAAAAAGGACGCTATTTTAGATTGCACGTTTAAGGACAAACTAAAGGACGAGCAAAGAACCTTTAGTCTTTTAAAGATATAGCTTTATTAGGAGGAATTTCCTGTGAGTTCAGCTGCGAACGTAATCGGTACAATATTCGGTATAAACGGCCCTATCGTCACAGTCAGAAGCGACGAGAGCTTTCATATGTCCGAAATGGTTATGGTTTCCGAGGAACGGCTTATCGGCGAAATAATCAGCATAAAAAAAGGCGAGGCTATTGTTCAGGTTTTCGAGGAAACGTCCGGCCTAAAGCCCGGAGGTAACGTCTACGGCACAGGCAGCCAGCTTTCCGTAACCCTTGGCCCGGGTATTATTAAAAACATATTTGACGGCATCCAACGCCCCTTGGCAGATATTCAAAAGGAATCCGGGGTTTTTATATCCAAAGGTGTTCATGTTCAAAGCCTAGACACCGAGTCGCTTTTTTCAGCGCATATAACAGTGTCCCCGGGGGATATTGTTGAAGGCGGTAATGTTATAGCCGAGGTTCCTGAAACAAGTATTATAACCCATAGGGTTATGGTTCCGCCGGGTATTTCGGGTAAGGTAAAAACTGTTGCAAAGGACGGTCAGTACAAGGTTAACGACGTTATTGTTACGTTAGAGGATAATAACGGTCTTATCCATGAGCTTACGATGTGTCAAAAATGGCCTATAAGAATCCCTCGGCCTATTATCGAAAGAGAACGGGCAAGCCGCCCTCTTATAACCGGCCAAAGGGTTATCGACACCCTTTTCCCCCTTGCAAAAGGCGGCATGGCGGCTATACCCGGCGGCTTCGGCACAGGTAAAACAATGACCCAACACCAGCTTGCCAAATGGTCCGATGCGGACATTATTATATACATCGGCTGCGGCGAGCGGGGTAACGAAATGACCCAGGTTTTAGAGGATTTTTCCGAGCTTAAAGACCCTGCTACAGGTAAACCTCTTATGGACAGAACGGCGCTTATTGCAAATACGTCCAATATGCCCGTCGCCGCTAGAGAAGCCAGTATATACACCGGCGTTACAATAGCCGAATACTACCGTGACATGGGTTATCACGTGGCTATTATGGCGGATTCTACCTCCCGCTGGGCGGAAGCGCTAAGAGAGCTTTCCGGCAGGCTGGAGGAAATGCCGGCGGAGGAAGGTTTCCCGGCGTATTTGTCCTCACGGCTTTCGGCCTTTTACGAACGAGCAGGTTATGTTAAAAACCTAAACGGCACAGAAGGTTCAGTTACAATAATCGGCGCAGTATCCCCTCAAGGCGGCGACTTCTCCGAGCCTGTAACGATGAATACAAAGCGGTTTGTCCGCTGCTTCTGGACGCTGGATCGTGCCCTTGCCTACGCGAGGCATTTCCCCGCTATTCAGTGGCTAACAAGCTACAGCGAATATTTGGAGGATTTAGAGGACTGGTACACCGAAAACGTCGGCTTAAGGTTTACGTCTGACAGAATAAAAATTCTTCGGCTGCTCCATGAGGAAAGCGAGCTTATGGAAATTGTAAAACTCATAGGCGCAGACGTTTTGCCGGAAAACCAAAAGATGACGCTGGAAATAAGCCGAGTTATAAGGCTGGGTTTTGTCCAGCAAAACGCATACCATTCCTACGACACTTACGTGCCCTTTAAAAAGCAGGCTAAGATGATGGAAATAATCCTTTATCTATACGAGACTTGCGGCAAACTGATAAACATGGGCATACCTATGAGCATATTAAAGAAAGAAGATATATTCGAGCAGGTTATTTCAATAAAATACAACGTAGCCAACGACGAGCAGCAAAAGCTGGACGATTATTTTTTAAGGATAGATGATTTTTATAACAAGATTTATAACGAAAACGTTTAGCAAAAAAGTCCGGGGTGAAAGACATGGAATATACAAAGCTAAGTGAAATAAGCGGCTCCTTGATTGTTTTAGACGGCGTGGAGGATTTTGCCTACGACGAGGTTGTGGAGCTGAAGGTTTTAGGCCATGAAAACAAAATGGGGCGTGTTGTTCAGGTTTACGGCGACAAAGCCGTTGTCCAGGTTTTTGAAGGGACAGAAGGTTTGTCCCTTACCAACACAATTACAAAATTCACCGGCCGGCTTATGGAGGTTAAGCTATCCGATGAGGTTTTAGGCCGTGTGTTTGACGGCATAGGGCGGCCAATAGACGGCCTTGGGGAAATATACGCCGACCGTTTGGCGGATATTAACGGCAAGCCGATTAATCCCGTTTCAAGAATATATCCGAGAAACTTTATCCAAACCGGTATATCGGCCATAGACGGCCTCGTGACCCTTATTAGAGGCCAAAAGCTTCCGATATTTTCAGGCAACGGTCTGCCTCATGACCGGCTGGCGGCGCAAATCGTCCGTCAGGCGTCCTT
>CAZEYG010000212.1:0-4324 GCA_964516575.1 uncultured Defluviitaleaceae bacterium | reverse complement strand
CGTCTTGCCGCAATTCGAATGGATATTGACAATCTTGGAGACACTTTCCGAAATGGTTTTTTGCCCCAATACGCAACCCTTGCCCGTTCATGTGCTTTATCACGAAGTTTGTCACTTTTCTTTAAACTGTACCTGCCTAATATACTGGCTAACCCAAACGGAAAAGATACACCGGAACAAAGACCCCGTGATGTTGTTTTGGTTTATGCCGGTGGAGATGACTTATTTCTTGTTGGTGCATGGGACGAAGTGCTGGGAGCATCAATTGACATACGAAAGAAATTCAACAGCTATACAGGGGGTGCGGTTTCCCTTTCTTGCGGTGTTGGTATGTTTGGTTATACTTATCCCATCATTCGTATGGCAGAAGAAAGTGCCTTGCTGGAAAGCTGTGCAAAGGCATACCACGATGATGGCAAGGAAAAGAACGCAATTTCACTTTTTGGACAAGACATTGTAAAGGGTAAACTAAAAGACCAACATACATATCAATGGGACGAGTTTATAAAAGAAATCTACTATGGCAAGCTTAAAGATATTGACGGTTTGGTTGAGAATTGCCCTGAAATTGGTGCTTCGTTTCTGCATAACGTGTTATATCTTCTTCGCAAGAGTGAAAATGGACGGATTCATTTTGCACGACTTGCCTACTTACTGGCACGTCACGAACCCAAAGACGAGGAGAGAGGGCAACAATATAGGACGTTTAGTCTAAAGATGTACCAATGGGCTTGTGACGCAAAGCAACGAAAGCAAATGATAACAGCCTTATTGATTTACTTGTATGAACAACGAGATTCGAAAGGGGAATGGATTAATGACAACTGAAATAAGATTTGATGATGATGTTCAGGCTGCTGAAGAATTGTTTATATGGGATAAAGAGAAAAATGGAAATAAAATCATAAAGGGTATTACAACTACAAAATTACGAAACGTTTTGTCAATAGCACAGGAACTTCACAATTCTGTTCTACTGTCTAGTGGTATAGAACTTTCTGCGGAGCAATTTCGAAACCTAAGACGTATGAAAGTCCGGCTGATTTACGAATGCGGGCGTGATGGTGGTATGAAGAATTTTGTAGATAAAGCAAGATTAATAAATCGGTTAGACGAAGTGGGGAAAGACAAGAAAAAGTATATAGATTATTGCCATTACCTTGAAGCGCTGGTTGCATATCATCTTTTTTATGGCGGCAAAGAGAAATAAGGAGGAAAGTAAATGTACGGCAAATTAATGATTACAATGACATTACGCACCGAAACGGGTTTGCACATTGGCGGTTCAGATGCTTATGCTTCTATTGGCGCAGTAAACAACCCGATTATTCGTGACCCATTAACCGGTCAGCCATTTTTGCCGGGTTCAAGCCTTAAAGGCAAGATGCGCTCACTACTTGTAAGGGCTACAAGTAATTCTTACATACTTCCTAAGTTCGAGGAAGACCCAGCAGTAATCAGGCGAATTTTTGGAGATGCTGGTAATCAAAATCTTAAAATTCCGCCAAAACTAGCAAGGCTGCAGTTTGCCGACGCTTTTCTTAGCAATGCAGAACAAATGCATAAGTATGGTGGTGTTACTGAAATTAAAGTGGAAAACACAATAACCCGTGGTACATCTGTTGCAAACCCAAGGCAGGTGGAACGTGTTATAAGAGGAGCAGAGTTTTTTGTTCGCTTAGTTTACAACATTGAAGAAGAAAACCATGTTAAGGAAGACTTTGAAACCATTGCCCTTGGTTTGGAGCTACTTAACAAAGACTATTTAGGAGGTCAAGGTTCTCGTGGGTCCGGGCGTGTGTCGTTTAATAATGTGATTATAGAACATTGTTTTAATTCGGAGAACATAGTACCTACAGACGGTGACAAAGTATCTTGTAAAGATTTAGAAAACATTATAAAGGAGAGGACAAAATGCCCTATTCCTTGGTAAGGTTTAAGTTCCAAACAGGGGTACATATAGGCAGTCCTAAAGGGGGTTCTTCCCTTGATGAAAGCCGTTACACCATTCATGCCGATACTTTGTTTTCTGCTATGTGTTGCGCACTTGCTAAACCTTCGCTCATTGAAAATTTGGCGGCTGCATTTCAGCGTGGTGAACTATGTATTTCTGATGCTTTGCCTTATTTGAATGATTGCTACTACTTACCCCGACCACTTTACTTTGATAATCAAAAACAACAAGCTTCGCTAAGTAAAGCGGTTAAAAAGGCAATGTTTCTGCCTTTGCCTGAAAAATTCGGGGAGCCTATTGTTTTTAAAGAAAGCGTGGTGTTTGGCAAAGAAGAAGCAGTTACCCGTGCCCATATTGGAAATTTAGGTGCTACGCCATACTTTGTTGCTGTTTGGCATTTTCTGCAGAATGCAGGATTATACACTATAGTTTGGCATGAAAATCATCAGTCATTTAAGTTATTTGAAAATGCCCTTTCTATGCTTAGTTTGGTTGGGATTGGCGGGAAAACTTCGTCAGGGCTTGGTAAGTTTGAATTTGAAAAATACCCTGTACCGGACGTATTGGAAGCCATGTTGCGTGATAAACAAGCCATGTATCAAATGATGCTTGGTACCGGTCTTCCTAATGATGATGAACTAGATAATGTTTTGCAAGATGGTTGGTATCAGCTTGTTCGCCGTGGCGGGTTTATACAATCGGCACATTATGCACCGGTGCAAAGCAAAAAGAGGACGTTGTATATGTTAAGCCCGGGGTCATGTTTACGCTGTCGTTTTAAAGGGGGTATACGAGATGTTGGCATAAGTGGAGCGCACCCAGTATGGCGGCTGACAAACACTTTGTTTGTGGGGGTGAATCCGTCTTGACAAAACCTTTTATGTCACATTATGAAGTGCAGCTGCGTGTATTGACACCGACGTTTATTGGCATGGGTAAATCTGTTACCCGAAGCGAATACCTGTGGGATTATGAAAAAAAACAAATTTTAATGCCAGATTTGCAAGGCTTACTAGATTTACTTTTAAACTTTAATATTGAGGGAGAATACTCAAAATTCATATCAAAATCTAACCAAACGGAAGGATTAATGCAATTTTTGCTTGACCATTATGTACCGATAAAACGTATTCGTTCAATTGCAACTTACGCCTTATCAATGGATACCTTACCTGTGGGTAAAAAGCGAAAAGCAGACTTCTGGCTTTTCATGAAGGGTCATGACGGTTTGCCTTACATACCCGGCTCAAGTTTAAAAGGCGCAATTCGTACAGCCATATTGTCGGCGGCAATGAATGGGCGAAAGGACATGGAGAGACACCGAGAAGCATATGAAGAATGTTTGGAAGGCTATGAGAAATGTATCGACTATAAAGCAAAAAAACGATATAATTTAGAGAAGAAATTACACAAAACAAGCGTACAGTTGGAAACAGAACTTTTGAATACTTTGGGAATAGAAGGAAAAAAGGTTTATAAAGAAGCCCTAGTGAATGACTGTTTGCGTGGCATACAAATAAGTGATAGCCGTCCCATTTCTTTAGATAGTTTAATTCTTTGCTCTAGGCATGATGTGCCAACAAAAAATTCAAAAAACCAGTTAAAAGATGAACAATCTCTTTTCTACAGGGAATGTTTGAAACCCGATACAATTGTTCGCTTTGTATTAACATTAGACAATGCCATGTTACAAACAGCTGGGCTTAATGTAGAAGCAATTCTAAAAGCACTAAACCACTTTGCCGAAATCTATGAAACTGAATTTGAAAGCCACTTTCCGAAAATAATTCGAAAAAGAGACGAACGGCGTGATAATGAGGCTTTGCTGCTGTTAGGCGGCGGCGTTGGATTTGTAAGTAAAACACTGGTTTATCCTTTGATGGTTGACCACAAAAGGGCAGTTCGTAACGTATCTAGGCTGTTGATGGCGCAATTCCCAAAAGAACATAGACATGATAAAGACCAGTCCCTTAACATTTCTCCCCATATGGCAAAACGGGTTTATTTTAATGGGCAATTGGAGCAGATGGGACGATGTGCTGTAAGTTTTACGCCTATAATCGCAACATAAATATACGTAACAACTTACACCCGTAAGGGGACGGGAACAACTAGAAAGGTGAAATTTCCTATATTATAAAAAGCAACAACTCACACCCGCAAGGGGACGGGAACCTGCGTTTTTCAACCCATTGAACTAGCTGCTCATGTAACAACTCACACCCGCAAGGGGAAATTATTCAAAATTTAAAGGAGGAATTATCATGGATTGGGATTCTTTTGGGCAATTGGTAGGTAATATTAGTGGGGTTTTAGGGATTGTTTCATTTTTCCTAAGTGTATTTATCGCATGGCAGGTTCGTAATAAAA
>CAZEYG010000211.1:0-4343 GCA_964516575.1 uncultured Defluviitaleaceae bacterium | reverse complement strand
CCGTTTAATCGGCCCGGGATGTAAAATTATAACGTCTTTTGAAGCATATCTTAACATAGTGTCATTTATTATAAACAGATTTCTATATTCGGAAAAGGATGGTAAAACATTTGCATAGGACTCCTCCGGCAGAAGCCTCGAAGCAATTATGACGTCAGCTCCGTTAACAGCTTCTCGTGGGTCGAAAAACACCTTGACTCCTAGGCTTTCAAGCCCTGGCGGCAAAAGAGTCGGCGGCGCCGCAACCCGAACCAACGCTCCCAGCTTCAAAAGCCCCCACATATTACTTTTAGAAACACGGCTGTTGATTATGTCGCCAACAATCGTAACCTTTAGGCCTTCAAACCTGTTCTTTTGGGTTTTTATCGTAAATAAATCAAGCAAAGATTGAGCCGGATTCTCGTTTATTCCGTCGCCGGCGTTAATCACACATGCGTTTGTATGGTTAGCTAAAAGCCTAGCGCTTCCTGACATAGGGTGCCTCAAAATAATAAAGTCGCCGCCCATTTGATCCACCACTCTGCCAAAATCCACCAAATTTTCTGCTATATCCCCATCCCGGTAAACGCTCATATTAACTACATTAGCGCTTAAATACCCGGCAGCAAGCTCGTATGAAAGCATTGTTCTGGTATTTTCTTCATAAAAAATAACTATGACTGTTTTACCTTGAAGATGAGGAGCTTTTTTGTTCTTTTGGTTAAGGATGTATTTCATTGTATCGGCCGTACTCAAAGCAAACATAATTTCTTCCGTAGAAAAATCCATAAGACTAAGAAAGTCCTTGTGTCTAAAATTCAATTTTAACCCCCCTGTTTCCTTAAAAGCTCCAGTGTCCTTATAAAATAATCTGGCAGCCGCGAATCAAACTCTATATACTCATTTGTTTTAGGGTGTACGAAGCCGAGTACTTTAGCGTGCAGCATCTGGCCGTTTAGATTAAAAGGGCATTTTTTTGCGCCGTATACGTTATCACCTAAAAGCGGATGACCTATTGACGCCATATGAACACGAATTTGATGGGTTCGGCCTGTTTCAAGAGAAGTCTCAATAAAGGTATATTTACCCAGTCTTTCCAAAACTCTATAATGGGTAACGGCATTTTTGCCGTTCTTGTCGGCAATTGCCATTTTTTTTCTGTCCCTTTGGTGTCTGCCTATAGGTTTATCAATAGTGCCGCTGTGATCTTTTAAATTATTATAAACTATTGCGTTGTATTTTCTTGTAATAGTATGTGCGCTAAGCTGCTCTGATAAACTTTTATGGGCTGAATCGGTTTTTGCGATTACTAAAATGCCTGAAGTGTCCTTGTCGATTCGGTGGACTATCCCAGGGCGTAAAACGCCGTTGATTCCGGATAACTCATTTTTACAATGAAAAAGAAGTGCATTTACAAGCGTTCCGCTGTAATGCCCGTAAGATGGGTGAACAACCATGCCTTGAGGTTTGTTTACAATTAACAACTGGCTGTCCTCATAAATTATGTCAAGCTGAATATTTTCTGCTGTTATTTTAAGCTCCTCGGGCATCGGCACAACAACAGAAACTTTGTCTCCCGGTTTTACTATATAATTGGATTTTTGGCTTCTCTCATTTACAGCTACATTTCCCGACTCAATCAGCCTTTGAACGGCGTTTCTAGAATAACCCTCAAGCTCATCACAAATAAAAACATCAAGCCGTAATGACCCGGTGTATTCATCTGCCAAAAACATATATTTTTCTAAACAGTCCACAGCATATTACCTCTACAAATTTTATGGAACTTATGCGGCATTTTCCTTTTCCGCTTCAAGAATATCGTCTTTAACAAAAAATATAAGCATTATAGATAACAAAATAGTGCCTGTCACAACATATATATCGGCCATATTAAAAACAGGAAAATCAATAAACCTTGCATGAAAAAAATCAACAACAAAGCCGTTCATAAGCCTGTCTATGCAGTTTCCTACAGCGCCGGCACCGATAAGAATAAGCGCCAGGCGAATGTATCCGTAAGGCTTTTGCTTTGGAAGCTTGTTGTAATAATAAATAATACCGCCGACAGTAAGCGCCGTTAGAACAATAAAAAACCAACGCCATTCCTGTAAAATACCAAAAGCTGCGCCCCTGTTTTCAACATAAGTAAGGTTTAATATTCCGTTTATGACATTAACGCTACTAATAGGCTTAAGCCTTGTTAATGCCATATATTTTGTGAACTGGTCAAAGGCTATTAAAAGCCCGCTGCATAAGATAGCTAAAAATCCCATCTTGTTTCTCCTTAATCTATAAAATGCTGCAAATAGCGTCCATAATTTCCTGCTTAGGACAAGCGCTTTCAGTATAAGCGCTGCCTATTGCTTTAAGCAAAACAAGGTTAATTAGGTCGTCCTTTGCCTTTTTATCCTGAGTCATTTTTTGATATATTACTTCGGGTTCAAAACCTTCTGCATTTAGAGGCAAGGAAAAGTTATCTGCAAGTATTTTATATCTATTAATATATTCATTATTTATATTACCCCTTTTATAGGATAAATACAATGCCTTTGCCATGCCAATTGCAACGCAATGCCCATGATAAATCGAATAACCGGAAAGACTTTCATAGGCATGACCAAAGGTATGGCCGAAATTAAGAATTTCTCTTAACCCGCTTTCCCTTTCATCCATCGAAACAACCTGACTCTTGATTTTACAGGAGCCGAAAATCAGCTTTTTTAATGCCTCCGGCTCGAGGGCGCGAAGCTGTTCCTTTAAGCTGAAAATCATGTCTAAATAGTCCTTGTCGTATATAAAGCCATGTTTTATCGACTCTGCTATTCCGGATGAAAACTGCTCAAAGGGCAGCGTCTGCAAAACATTAGTGTTAATATAAACAAACGACGGCTGGTAAAAAGCGCCGATTAAATTTTTTTGGCCGGCATAATCAACCGCAACCTTCCCTCCAACACTGCTGTCTACTTGCGACAATAATGTTGTTGGAATTTGGACATACGGTATACCACGCATATATGTAGCTGCGGCAAAACCTGCCATATCACCTGTAACGCCGCCGCCAAGAGCAACTACTACAGACTTTCTGTCCATTCCAATATACGAGAATCTGTCATAAAATGTCTTTACGGTTTCTATGGTCTTACTATGTTCACCTGCTTCAAAAACACAATAATCAACCTTTTTTGAAAAAGAAGCTGTTATGTCCAATAGGTTTTTTAAATATAATTCTGAAACGGTGGTGTCTGTAATAAAACATATCTTTCTATTTGTAAACCCTGCTTTTTCAAACGCACCGGGAATATTGCCGAAACTAACCTCAAAATATATTGGGTAGGAAGCGGACTTTGCAGAAACAACAAAGCTGTCCATAATACACCTCAAAAAATAAAATTAGTGTTTATCCTTAGGCTGGTCAGGCTTTTGCTTTTTTGCTTTTACAGAAGCTTTATACTCCTTCTCTGATTTAAGCCCCTTCATATCTGTAATATAAATACCAGCAACATCCACCTTAACGTTTTTCTTAACAGGCAATGCGTTAAATACTCTTTTATCACACATAAGGGTTGTTATTTGGGCTCCAACCTTAGCTTTAACAAGGGGCACCTTTATAAACCTATACATCTTAGGCATTTGCTCCATAACAACCTTAGGAAGGTTTGCTTCCTTGACCTTTGCCTTCTTTTTATCAATAACATAAATAGTAACTGTCTGGCGGGTACGCTCTATCATCTGGTTTTGATCCGTCATTTTTCTGCTAGCCCATCGGTTCAAGTAATAAAGAACACCTGCAATTATACCAACCAAAACTATAACTAATATAAGAATATCTCCTGCACCGCCAAAAAAATCGCTAATCATTTTTTACCTCCTGATATTATGCAATACAATATGGCGACAATTATATACGATATGGAAATATACGAATATTTAATTGCCGCCGTAATAGTATACCATTTTTTTGTTTAATTGAGAATAGGCAAGCAAAAAAAATTATGATATACTAACCTGTGACAATTCAAAATTTGAAAGGAACTATCTATGGACGACTTTTTTAGGCTATTACTTGATTTGGTTTGGGTATTAAATATATTATTTGCAATTGTCATAGTATTTTATGAAAGAAAAGAACCGGGCACTACATGGGCATGGCTAATGGTTACGCTTATGCTGCCATACATCGGCTTTTTAATATATTTGGTTTTTGGGTTTGACAGCAGAAAACATAGAATATTTTTAGAAAAATCCAGAGCCGACAGCTTAACCTACAAAAAATTTATTAATGATAATAGTTTTTTTCAGGATCAAAATAACATGCTAAACACCGATAATATACTGGGCGTAAAAAACGGAGAGCACTTTAA
>CAZEYG010000210.1:0-4346 GCA_964516575.1 uncultured Defluviitaleaceae bacterium | reverse complement strand
AGTATTATTTGCAAAAAGGTATAAATTATTCCGTTAAGCAGTTATTGCAGTTATGGCATTTTTGTTACTTCCGTGCCGTTATAGTAGTGCTTTAATATTTGATT
Source organism: uncultured Defluviitaleaceae bacterium (assembly GCA_964516575.1). Classification (GTDB taxonomy): domain Bacteria; phylum Bacillota; class Clostridia; order Lachnospirales; family WRBF01; genus CAZEYG01. The sequence continues at coordinate 4,242 of CAZEYG010000210.1, read as the reverse complement.
CACGTTATATCCAAGGTCGAGCATACCTTTTACGCCGTTTTGGCTCATACCCACGCCATGGCCGTTGCCGCCGCCGTAGAATTTGACCGATTTAAGCGCACCGCTGTCGTCAAAGCTTTTGTCCATAGTATAAAAAGCGCTTGGCATTATTGAATAATTGGACATTGTTTTGCCATCGACCATATTTAAGACTATGTTGCGCCCGCCTTTGGTTTTTTGATTTGGTGATATTAGGCTGCGAACATTATATTCCGTAATAACAAGAATTGTAGCTTTTGTGCCTTTGATTTCCATCTCCATAATATTTCCGCCTTGGCCGCGTTTCTTGACCGTAATATCCTTAACCTCACCTATGCTGTCAATAGGTTTGCTGCGGAAAACACCATCCCCTTGCAGTGTTTTTATAAGGGGTGGCCTTGCATTGTAGCGGTTTTTTAATGCACTGTTAACAGAAGCAGAAATCTCGTCACCGGTCATTTCTACGTTCCATCTGAACCATCCGAAGCCGCTGTCAAAGGCTTTTAAACTTGTGTCCTTGAAAAACTTATCAGCGTTTTGCTCAATCCGTAAATCACCGTATTCCCAAGAGGAGCTGTCGGCAAACTGTGCCTTCGAGGTTAAAAAGCTGCTTGTTGAAGAAGGAAATTCATTTGTTGCCGCATTAGCCCAAACGTCACCGTTGTTGGCTGTTATACCACCGGAGGTTGAAAAAAAGTTTGCTTTTACAACCGAACCGTTATGGGTTAAAAACTGACCTTTTGTTGCGCTTACGGCTTTAACGGAGGTTTCATTTTCAGGTACGTTGTTATAAACCTGGGAGCTTACTGAATCGTCAACATTTGCTCCGTACTTATAAAACCTGTTGGTAAAGAACTCATTATAAGCGTAACTTCTTGCGGTTATAGCCTGAACCTTAGCCGCTTCAACCCCATGAGCAGACGGCATTTCGCTTGGAACGACCGCAAATAAATATTCTTCAAAATCCACCTCGTTAATTATAATATAACCGTTTTCCTCTTTTGATATTTCAATAAAGCCTCTGTATTTAGGGCTTTCGTTATTACCCCAGTTTCGCTTTATGCTGGTTACAACGATTTTACCTTCAGGTCCATCGGACTTTACATAAATACGGTTTTTTCCGCTAAACAGCTCATCCGTTATAGTTACGGGTTCCCAAGCCTTATACATCTTGCCGCCGCCGTCTGGATTTTCCGAAACGCTGAACGCTCTTGTGCCGGAAACAGAAACATTATCGTGAATCAGGCCGGTAAAACCTGTTGTGTTTAGCGCGACCCTAAGGCTGTTTGGGCTTGCAGATTTTGTTATGACTGCGCCGATTATTTTCCCGCCGGTCAGATAAAAATCAGCTATGTTTGTACCAACAAGCAGGTTACTCATATGACGCCATTTAACCGGGCCTCCGGCAACAGAATAAACCTTAAAAATCTCCTCCAGCGGTATTACTCCGTTTCCCTCCAGCTCTATATTATCAGGTGTTACCTTTTTAATTACACCGCTGATTTTTTCATTATACACTGTTATGGCCGTTGCATTTGTTCCGTTTATTTTTATGTCGCATAATTTACCTGTAATATTTTGGGGTGCGTTTTTATAACCGTATGTCCGCTCAGCGCCGCCGGAAAAAACCGTTATGGAATTGGCGTCCGTATTTACCACATAAGCGCTTTTAATTGTAGGGGTAGTGCTTTCAATGCTAATGATTGCTAATACATCACCATCTTTTAACAAAACACGGACTTCCTTGTCGATGTAGCTGTCCATGTTTAGGCCGTAATATGTATAGTTGCCTTTATCCGTAACCATATTGTAGCTTTTAAGCTGTCCGTTGTTTTTTGGCGTAGCAAGAACAACAAAGGTTACTTCTTCTATATCGTAGTTATCTTTTATGGTTTTTGCTCCGCTTTTGTGCTCCAGCAGCTTTTTGTAGAAGTCTACCCAAAGGGCGTAGGAAATTGGCTTGTCTTTAGTTTGATCCGTAAGCTGAAGCTTTATGTTATTGTTTTCGTCTAGACCGTTTAAAAGGGTTTGTGCTTGAGATAGAGTAATAGGCAACTCCGGCATGAACAACCCGCTTCCACCTTTCATGAGCCCATAAACATATGCAGAGTTTACATATTTATCGTACCAAGCATCCTTTGGAGTATCTGTAAAAGAAATTTCTCTGTCAGTATTGTTTATTGTGTTCATGTCATAAAAAGCCATAGTAAGCATTTTAGCAACAAGGGCACGAGACACTGTTACGTTATCACCTATACCAGCTTTAGCCGGCTCGGCTGATTTTGATGAAGCTGTGGGCGCCGAGGCTTCCGGTTTCGGCGCTTCTGATTGGATTTGTTCTAACGGCGAAACACTGTCGCTTATGGCCTCGGCCTTGCCGCCGCAGGCTGTTAATAAAGAAATTATTATAACTATTGAGAATAAACGTGCTTTATTCAAGTAAGTTCCTCCTTGTTAAGTTTTTCTTAGGTATATCGGTATTTAAGCAAACCGGCGTGTAACTGTAATGTAGTTTTTAAAATATATATGCAGGCTTGTACTAATTTAATACATACCGAACAGTATAACATAAGGTTTGTTATTATAAAACCTGTCAATAAAGTCAATAAATATGAATGTTGAAACTATCAAAGACATGATGTATACTTATAGGGGAATATTATGTAAGGAATTACTTTTATTGTATTATTATAATATATAGGAGGCTTTCATGTACAGCGTTGCAATAAAGGTTATTATGAAGATTTTTGGCTTAAAGCTGCTTACGACGGCTGTTAATATAGAAGGTAAGCTTCTTCATTACGCCGAGGTGAACCGTCCGGCGCTACAGCTTGCCGGGTTTTATGATTATTTTAACGAAGGTAGACTGCAGGTTATCGGGATGGTTGAATACACCTATTTGGAGAAGCTGTCGGAAGCCGACAGGTTCGCAACTATTCAAAAGATATTTACCTATAAGCTGCCTTGCCTTGTTATTTGCCGGGGGCTTACGCCTTTTCCCGAGATGTTAGAATGCGCTACAAAAAGCGATATTCCCGTTTTTTCATACGAAGGCAGTACAACGGAGTTTTTAGGAGAAATAATACGCTGGCTTAGAGTTGAGCTGGCGCCGCGGGTTACTATGCATGGCGTTTTGATAGATATTTTTGGTGAAGGTGTGCTTATAACAGGCGAAAGCGGTATAGGCAAAAGCGAGACTGCCCTTGAGCTTGTTAAAAGAGGGCACCGCCTTGTTGCCGACGATTCGGTTGAGATAAAAAGAGCATCAAGGCAAACTCTTGTAGGAACATCACCTGAGCTTATCAGGTATTTTATTGAGCTAAGGGGCATAGGTATTATTGATGTGAAGCAGATGTACGGCGTAGAATCCGTCAGGGCGACTATGGCAATAGACCTTGTTATCAGCCTTGAGGCCTGGGACAGAACAAAAGAATATGACAGGCTTGGTCTTGTGGAAAACTATATAGATATACTTGGAAACAAGGTTGTGTGTCATACGATACCTATCAGACCCGGCAGGAATATAGCTATTATTTGTGAAGCGGCCGCAATTAATTACAGGCAAAAGAAAATGGGTTATAACGCTGCAAAAACACTTGAAGAACGAGTTAGCAGAAACATCAACAAAAATAAAGCATAAAGCAGGTGTGTGGCAGATGTGTGGATTAAACAAACTAAAAGATAGATTCACTACTATTTTGGAAACAGACAGCATTCTTGAAAACGAACCTATGAGCGCCCATACGTCCTTTAAAATCGGCGGGCCAGTGAATATTCTTTTGATGCCGAAAACAAAACTTGAGGCAGTAAGTTGTGCTGCTGTTTGCAGACAGGAAAACATACCTTTTTATATAATGGGCAACGGCTCAAACCTTCTTGTTAAGGACGGCGGATTCAGCGGTGTAATAATAAAATTATCACAAAATTTAAGCAGTGTTACGCTCAGCGACGACAACACTATTAAATGCGAAAGTGGGCTTTTACTTTCTGCCTTAGCGAATACGGCGGCCAACGCAGGGCTTAAGGGCTTCGAGTTTGCGGCCGGTATCCCCGGAACAGTAGGCGGCGCAATCTCCATGAACGCTGGTGCATATGACGGCGAAATAAAGGACGTTATTTTATCGGCGGAGGTTATTACAAAAGAAGGCAAGCTCATTATATTATCAAAAGATGAATTAGAGCTTTCCTACCGCTCCAGCGCCGTTGAAAAAAACGGATATATAG
>CAZEYG010000209.1:0-4357 GCA_964516575.1 uncultured Defluviitaleaceae bacterium | reverse complement strand
ACCGTTTGAGAAACGATGCCAGTCTGCGTAATTTTGAGCTATTACTGCGGCAATAAAATATGCCATATCCTGTCCTCTGTCTGTTATTCCAAAACTTTCTGATGAGTATATTACAAAGCCTGCTTAATATCCTCAATAATATCCTCTTTATCTTCAATACCTATGGACATTCTAACCATTTCCGGAGAAATTTTCGCTGCCTCCAGTTGTTCATCGGAAAGCTGCCTGTGGGTTGTGCTGGCCGGATGTAAAATACAGGTTCTAATATCCGCCACATGAACGACAATCGCCGCTAGCTTTAAGCTGTCCATGAATTTAACAGCCGCTTCACGTCCACCCTTTAGGCCAAAGGATATTACGCCGCTTGCACCGCCTTTTAAGTACTTTTGAGCTCTTTCGTAATATTTGCTGCTTTTTAAAAGCGGATAATTAACCCAACTTATTCTTTCGTCCAATTCTAAAAACTCGGCGACAGCCAAAGCGTTTGAGGAATGACGCTCCATTCTAAGGTGAAGCGTTTCAAGCCCCTCGTTAAGCAGAAAGGCCGAGAACGGCGTAAAGGCGCTTCCTAAATCTCTCATAAGCTGAACCCTTGCCTTTACAATATAAGCGTTTTTGCCAACGTCTCTTGTATAAACAAGGCCGTGGTATGAGTTATCCGGCTCTGTAAGCTCGGGGAATTTGCCGTTTGTCCAGTCAAAGTTACCTGAATCTACAACAACACCACCAAGAACCGTAGCGTGTCCATCCATGTATTTTGTAGTAGAGTGAATAACAATATCGGCCCCAAACTCTATAGGGCGGCATAATATAGGCGTCGGAAACGTATTGTCAACGATTAACGGCACGCCGTTTTTATGAGCGATTTTTGCCATCTTCTCAATATCCAAAACCTCAAGGGTAGGGTTTGACAATGTCTCGGCGAAAACAGCCTTTGTGTTTTCTTTAAACGCCTTTTGGATTTCCTCCTCCGGCGCATTATGGTCTACAAACGTGACATCTATGCCCATTTTCTTAAATGTAACAGCAAGTAAATTAAACGTTCCGCCGTAAATAGCCGTTGAGCTGACGATATGATCCCCGGCGCTGCAAATATTAAACAGCGCAAAAAATGATGCCGCCTGACCGGATGAAGTTAAAATAGCACCTGTACCGCCCTCTAAAGCAGCTATTTTGTTTTCGACAAACTCAACTGTTGGGTTGGAAAGACGTGAATAAAAATGTCCGCTTGCCTCTAGGTTAAACAACTTTCCGACGAATTCGCCGGAATCAAATTTAAAGGCTGTGCTTTGATAAATAGGCAAAACTCTAGGGTCGCCGTTTGCTGATTTATAACCTTCCTGTACACATTTAGTATTTATTTTCATGATGAATTCTCCTTACACCGATAAATTATTATTAATTTTAGCTGCAGCCTGTTGTTGAGCCGCATTCTGTACAAACCTTACAGGTTCCGTTTTTAACCATCTTTGAGCTTTTACAGGTAGGACAAATATCCCCATGAAGATAATCCGCCGCTGAATAAGTTTTATTCATTATCTCCTGAACATCTGCCTTATTAACCTCCTGAAAACCTTCCGGCTTAATCTGACAATAGGTATAGTTTCCAAGCTCAATATCAATTATTTTGCTTATAAGGTCTGAAATAGAATCCACGTATTTAATATACGGATGCCCGGAAACAAAACCGCTGGGCTCATATTTTTGGCCTCTGTACATCTTTGCGATGTCCTGAGGTGGCACGCCGTATTGAAGCATTTCGGAAATAGTTGTTGAAATACTGTCCAAAAGCCCTTTTGTTAAAGAGCCCTGCCTGCCGGAAGAAACGTATATTTCACCCAACCTGCCGTCCTCGTAGAATGAGGTTGTAATGTATAACTTTAAGCCGTCGATTGCCGCTTCGTGAACCCTTGCCGTCCGAATACCCGACGGCTTAACACGAACAGGCTTATACACAGTCTTTTTTGTCTTAATGTATTCTATAAGCTCTTGATACGTATAATCGGTAAGTGGCCTTTCCCCAGCCGATTCCTTCATGCTGTTCATAGGCTGACAGCTTTTGCAGCCGTCTCTATAGAGGGCAATCGCCTTAACACCCAACTCCCACGACAGCTTGTATATGTTTTGAACATCTGAAACAGAGGCTTCCCTCGGCAGGTTTACTGTCTTGCTTATAGCGCCTGTAACATGGGGCGAAAGAGCAGCCATCATTTTAACATGGCCCTCAGGCGAAATAAATCTTTTGCCTGTGCCGCATTTATTTGCGGTATCAAACACGTTATAGTGCTTCGGTAAAAGCTCCGGCGCATCCTCTATTTTGCCGTCTAAGGACAAGCCGTTTTCGTCTTTTCGCATGACGTATTCTACTATTTTATCTATTTGCTCTTTTTTATATCCTAGTTTTTTAAGGGCTGAAGGTATGGCCGGGTTTACAATTTGCATAAACCCGCCGCCAACCAGCTTTTTAAAAGCAACATGGCTGAAAAACGGCTCTGACGACGTTGTGGCGCAATCCATAGCAAAAGCTATGGTTCCTGTTGGCGCAAGGACGGAAACCTGTGCGTTTCTGTAACCGAAGGCCGAACCGGCGGCTATAGTGTCCGCCCAAACGTCCTTAATCGTTTGTGATATGTTATCAAGCCCCATGTCCAAAAGAAGATCGTGGCTTATCGTAACCGGCGTATATGAAAGGCCGGAAAAATCCGCTACACTTTCGCTGCATCCGGCGGCTCTTGCGTGATTCCTGATAACCCTTGCCATAGGCTCGCTGTTAATCTGATAACAAGAGAAAGGGCCAACCTTTTCCGCCATAAGTGACGACGTATAATACGAATAACCTGTCATTATGCTTGTTAAAGCGGCGGCTATAGTCCTTGCCTCCTCAGAATCATAAGGCAGAGCCATAAGCATAAAAAGTGCGCCAAGGTTTGTAAGCCCTAGGCCTGTTGTCCTGAACAAATACGACTTTCGGGCGATGTCCTTTGTAGGAAATTGCCCCCAATGTATTGTAGCCTCCAGCACAAGCTGAATCATTTTAATCGTATGCAAATAACCGTCAATGTCAAAAGAACCCGTTTTCTCGTCATAAAACCTTACGACGTTTATGCTTGCAAGGTTACAGGCCGTATCGTCTAAAAACATATATTCGGAGCATGGGTTTGAAGCGTTAATCCGGTTATAAGGCGCCCCATATTTTCCGTCTTCGCCGTTTGGGCAAGTATGCCAGCCGTTTATTATATCATCAAACTGAACGCCCGGGTCACCGCAGCGCCAAGCCGAGTGGCCAAGCTTATCCCATATTTCGGCTACAGGTGTTTCGCCGTCGCTGCTTTTATCAACCCTGCCTTTTGTTTTCCACATAGCGGACGGGTTAGAAAGCTCCTTCATAAAGCTGTCGGGGATTCTGACGGAGTTGTTGGCGTTTTGGCCGGAAACCGTTTCGTAAGCTTCGCCTTCGATAGAGGTTGAATAACCCATTTTACCAAGAGCGGCAACCTTATCTTCCTCACCGGCCTTCCAGCATATATAATCCAATATTTCCGGGTGGTCTAAATCAAGAATATTCATCTTTGCGGCGCGTCTTGTAGTCCCGCCGGATTTGATTGCCCCGGCGTTTCTGTCCGACACCTTTAAAAAGCTAAGAAGCCCGGAGGACTTGCCGCCGCCGGATAGAAACTCGCTTTTGCCCCGGATAGTTGACCAGTTTGTTCCGACGCCGGAACCGTATTTAAAAAGCAGTGTTTCGGTAGCTATTTGGTCTGTCAGTGATTTGTCGCCCAAAAGAGAGTCTATAACCGAAACGATAAAACAAGCGGAACCTTGAGTTCTTGTATACGCATCCTTAGACTGAACAACAGCCGCCGCTTCCTCGTCGTAATAATAATGCCCCTGGGGGCTTCCTTCGATACCATAAGCCTTTTTAAGGCCTGTATTAAACCATTGGGGGCTGTTAGGCGCCCACATTTGCATAAGCAGCATATAAACAAGCTCGTCATACACAACCTGCTTTTGGGCTTCCGTAATCATAACCTCGTCGTAAAGAGCGTCTACCCAAAAGGAAACCATTCTATGGGCAAGCTGCTTCATGGAATACTCCTGGCTTCGCTCCCCGGATATGCCTTTTTTGCGGAAATATTTAGACGCTATAATATCACAGGCGCTTTGGGAATAGTGCTCGGGAAATTCTAAATCTATCATATCCGTAATAAGCTCGTTAGTGGAATAATTTCTGAGCTTTACTTCGACCTTTTTCCATTTAAAAAGGTCGTATACTGTTAAGTCAGAGTTTTCCAGCTCTTTGGTAAAATGCCTAAAAATCTTTAAATCCAACTCCATATTTATACATCCCCCTATAAGT
>CAZEYG010000208.1:0-4372 GCA_964516575.1 uncultured Defluviitaleaceae bacterium | reverse complement strand
AAACGAATTTGGCAACATAATTATAGAAAACGAGGTTATTAAACGGATAGCAGGCCTTGCTGCTATGGACTGCTATGGTATTGTAGGCATGGCCGCTAAAAATGTAAAGGATGGGTTTGTTCAGCTTTTGAAAAGAGAAAGCCTTACTAAAGGCATAATATTAAACTTTTCGGAAGATGTTCTTACTATTGAGCTTCATATAGTTGTTGAATATGGAACAAACATTCCTGCTATCGCTGATTCTCTCATAAGCACCGTTAAATACAAGGTGGAAGAAAACACAGGTCTTAAGGTTGAAAATATAAGCATATTTGTTGAAGGCATACGGGTAGATAATTAGGGCGTGTTCCCATTAAAATCTGTGATTTCGGATAGATGGAACACGCCGTAATCTGGCTGTGGTTTTTTAAGAATTAATCTTTAGGAGGATTATGCTTTGGGTATTACTACTATAAACGGAGATTTGCTTAGAAAAATGATTATTGCCGGCGCAAATGAGCTTAGTAAAAATAAAAAAGACATTGACGCACTTAATGTTTTCCCTGTACCCGATGGTGATACGGGAACAAACATGTCTCTTACTCTTCTTGCGGCGGCAAAAGAGGTTTACAAGCTGAAGTCACCTACTGTATACGAGGTAGCTAAAGCCCTCTCAAGCGGTTCTCTTCGCGGCGCAAGGGGAAATTCCGGTGTTATTTTGTCTCAGCTTTTTAGAGGTTTTGCAAAAGGTCTGGAAGGAAAAAATGTAATTAACGCCGATGACCTGGCAGCGGCCTTTGTAAGGGGAAAGGAAACAGCATACAAGGCAGTTATGAAACCAAAGGAAGGGACAATTCTTACGGTTGCGTCGGCTATTGCAGACAAAGCCGTTGAGTGCGCTTTTATTTCCGACGACATTGGGGAAATTATGGCTAAAGTTATTGAACACGCAAACGTTGTTCTTAAAAACACAACCAACATGCTTGCGCCGCTAAAACAGGCGAATGTTGTTGATGCCGGGGGCAAAGGGTTGTTGTGTATTTTTGATGGAGCAATTGAAAGCGCCCATGTAGTCGGCGAAATAGAAATACAGGATTTTGTTTCTGCCCCAGATGAAAAGGCCGTATCAAACGCCGCGGCGATGTCCGACGAAAACATAGAATATGGTTATTGTACCGAGCTTATAGTTAATTTAAAAAGAATAACCGACGATTTGGAACAAAGATTTAAAGGTTATCTCCAAACTATCGGTGACTCAATCGTAGTTGCTGCAGATGATAATTTATTAAAAATTCATGTACATACCGAAAACCCAGGACGTGTACTTGAATACGCTATTAAAGAAGGCTCCTTAAGCAGCATTAAAATTGAAAACATGCGTGAGCAGCACACGACCTTAATAGAATCAATTCAGCAAAGCGGCAATGCATTTGATAATGCGGCTGGTGCAGATACTAAGCTAAACTTTGTTGGTAGTGATGACTATATTGAAAAGGTTGCCGGTTTTATTGCCGTTGCCGCCGGCTCTGGCTTAATCAAGTTATTTAAAGAGTTAGGCGCTGATAAGGTTATCGAAGGCGGACAAACTATGAACCCAAGCGCCGAGGATATTTTAGCTGCCGCTGAAAGCATAGATTGTGAGAACGCTATTGTTCTGCCTAACAACAGAAACATTATACTAGCCGCTCAGCAAGCCGCCCAGTTATGTACCGATAAAAACATAATTGTTGTACCAACCAAAACAATTCCTCAAGGTATCGTTTCCTTAATCAATTACGCCCCTTCCGGAACACTAGAGGAAAACATAGAAAAAATGAACGATGCCCTTTCCGACATTATCACTGGTCAGGTTACGTATGCGGTCAGAGATACGGTTTTAAACGATACGGAGATAAAAGAAGGCGACTATCTTTGTCTTTTAGATAATAATATAGAACATGTGGGCAGTGAGCTGCAACAGGCGGCGAAAGATTTGATTGACGTTATGCTTGAGGACGAAAAGGAATATGTCTGCATTTATTATGGGGCAGACACAAAGGAAGAGCAAGCGAATGAGCTGGAAAGTTATATATCGGACAAGTATCCCGATTGCGACATAGAGGTTCATTACGGTGGTCAACCTATTTACTATTACATTATTTCGGCGGAATAGCGATGGCAAGAAAATCGGATGAATTTTCTTTAGATAGCTCTGTTTCAGAGATTAAAGGTGTTGGGGGCAAAAGACTTTTGCTTTTAAACCGGCTGGGTATATATACAGTTGGTGAGCTTATAACGTATTTGCCAAGAACGTATAAGGACAGACGAAACATTACTTCCGTAAACAACCTTTTAATAAATCAAGTTAATACTATAAAATGCATCGTAGTAACAGTGTCGGAAAACACCAGAGCGGGAAGCAAAATAATCTCGAAGGTAACAGTTTCTGATGACACCGGGCAAATTGATATAGTTTGGTTTAACCAGCCCTATATGAAAAACCTTTTCAAAAAAGGCACACAATGGATTTTTACCGGCAAAGTTTTAAGCCGGTTTAACAGGCTTACAATGGAATGTGAGGAATACGAGGAAGCAGACGACAAGCAGCTTCTTTCCGGCGGGCGTATTGTGCCTGTTTACAGCTCAACTTACAAGCTGCATCAAAAGTTTTTGCGAAGTATAATTAAGCTGGCGTTAGATGTGGTTTTTTCCGGCAAAACCTGCATACCTGATTTATTGCCGCAAGAAATATTAGAGCGGTACAAGTTATGCCCATACGAATTTGCGATTAAAAACATTCATTTCCCTGAAGATGACGACAGCTTCTTTGCCGCAAGGCGGCGTTTGGTTTTTGAAGAGCTGTTTTTGATGCAGGCGGCGCTTATGAGCCGAAAGGGTTATGTAAAATCATGCTTAACGGCGGCGTTCAGTGATTTGGATTATTCGCCGCTTAAAAACATTTTCCCTTTTGAACTGACAGAAGCCCAGCAAAGGGTTATAGATGAGATGCTTAATGAGGTTAATAAGGGCATTGGGATGAACCGGCTTATTCAAGGAGATGTAGGCTCCGGTAAAACAGCCGTAGCTCAGGTTATGTGTTACCTGGCTATAAAAAACGGCGGCCAGGCCGCAATAATGGCGCCGACGGAAATACTTGCAAAGCAGCATTTTGAAGCCTTTAACAAGTTGTTTAGCGGCATGGGGATAAAAACAGAACTGCTGTCAGGCTCACTTAAAAAATCCCAAAAACAGGCCGCTTACAATGACATAGAAAGCGGTTTATGCCAGATGATTGTAGGCACTCACGCCGTAATTCAGGATAAGGTAAGCTTTCAGAACCTTCTGCTTATAGTAACCGACGAGCAGCATAGGTTTGGCGTTAAACAACGCTGCTTTTTGAACGAAAAGGGGCCTAACCCCCATGTTCTTGTTATGTCAGCGACTCCTATTCCGCGGACGCTTGGGTTGGTTATTTACAGAGACATGGACGTATCGGTAATAGACAAGCTACCTCCGGGTAGGCAAAAAATCGAAACTTATCATGTGACAACAGACTATCGGCCGCGAATATACGTTTTTATTGAAAAGCAGGTAACAGAAGGCCGTCAGGCTTATGTTATCTGCCCGACTATTATGCAGAAGGATGATTCGGATACAAAACCTTTGCAGTCTGTTATTGAATACACAACCAGGCTCAAAAGGTTTATCAAGAAATGCAGAGTTGAATGCCTTCATGGTAAGATGCCGCCGGAGGAAAAGCGGGTTATTATGGAGAAGTTTGCGGCAGGTGAAATAGACGTTATCGTCTCAACCACAGTTATTGAAGTTGGGATAAACGTGCCTAATGCAACTGTTATGGTTATAGAAGATGCTGATAGGTTCGGTTTGTCACAGCTTCATCAGCTTAGAGGCAGAGTAGGGCGGGGCAGTGAAAAGTCCTATTGCATATTAATAACGGATTCGGCTTCAAAGGCATGCGCTAAAAGGATGAAAGTCATGAGCGAAACAGACGACGGCTTTGCTATAGCGGAGATGGATTTAAGGCTTCGAGGCAGCGGCGATTTTTTTGGTACAAGACAACATGGGTTACCCGAAATGAAAATTGCCAATCTTTATGAGGATACGGATATATTAGCGGAGGCAGGTTGTGCGGCGGAGGAAAACTTAGATAAAATTATGAATATTGATTATAAACCGCCGGTAAAGGAATACTTTCTACTGAAAGAACGTATTGAATCATACTTTGCCGTTGATTACAGCGATACCCTTTAGAACCTGTTTCGCATTATCCTTTACTTATTCTAAGAATATGTGTATAATACATATTATTAGAAATAATAGTAAATTTTGGAGGATTTTAATGCGTATTATTTCCGGCAGCCGCAGGGGTATGGCCTTAAAAGCCCCGAAGCAG
>CAZEYG010000207.1:0-4451 GCA_964516575.1 uncultured Defluviitaleaceae bacterium | reverse complement strand
ACTCCACGCTATTATAGAGAATCCGCACATAGTTCTAAGTGAAATCCCTATATTAACAAGCGAGCAAGTGCAAGAGCTAACGACCTTTAATGAGAATAAGGTTATGCTTGATATTATTAAAGAGCAAACGATAGTGGATTTATGGAATAAGAGTGCAGAGTTAAATGGGGATAATGTTGCGCTTGTTTGCGGAGATGTAAGGCTTACATATGCCGAGCTTGCGATTACAGCAGGCAGACTATCATGTGTTTTGAAGGCTCATGGTATTAGTGCCGAACAGGCGGTTGCAATTAGGCTGGAGCGCTCTGAGAGATATATTATCGCCGAGCTTGCAGTTATGCTGTCAGGCGGGCTATTCATACCGTTAGACACAGAATGGCCAATTGATCGCATTGACACTATTTTATGCGAAACAAAACCTTCTTTGATTATTGACGAGGAAAACTATACAAGGTTATTAACGTCATATAAGCAATCACAACTTGATTTAAGAAAACGCCCCTGCCCTGCCCCCCATGATGCGGCCTATATGATTATGACTTCAGGGTCTACCGGCGTGCCTAAAGGTGTTGTTGTAACGTATAAAAATATTACAAGCTATTGCTTATGGGCAATAGAACATTACGGCTGGCAGGCCGGGCAAGCCGCCGCCACTGTGCTTGGGTTTAGCTTTGACGGCTCGTTATGGGGCATTTGGCCGGTTTTATTATCGGGCGGGACTGTTCATGTTTTAACGGATTTTGTGAGATTTAACATAAGTGCATTGGGTGAATATTGCAGAAATGAGCATATAACAGCAATTGACCTGCCCGTTACAATGACAGACAGTTTCAGGGAAATATTTAGCGGCGAAAACACACTGCCGGAGCTACGTGTTATGGTTACAGGCGGAGAAGAGGTGCGCCATGTGCAACCCGCTCCCTATCTGCTGTCCAACGAATATGGACCCACCGAATGTACTGTAGCATGTTGTGCTGGCTTTATATCCCCGGCTGATTCACCCATTACAATCGGCACACCTCTGCCTAATAATCATATTTATGTATTAGACGAATGGGGACGGCTTTGTCCTTATGGTGTGTTAGGTGAAGTTTATATATCGGGTGTTCAGGTTGCAAGGGGCTACTATAACTCGCCTGAATTAACTGCCCAGCGCTTTTTGCCTAACCCTTATTCTAACGGTAACCCCAACCATCATATTATGTACCGCAGCGGTGATATGATGAAATGGATACGGCAAGGTGGTGAGTCCAGGCTGGTTTTTGGCGGCCGCACAGACAGCCTAGTTAAGGTTAACGGCTATCGTATTGATTTAGGTGAGATTGAAGCAGTATTGCAAGGACACCCGTCTGTAAAAGCCGTAAAGGCGGCAATTAAGGAGAATAGAGCGGGAGAAAAGCGTGTTTGCGCTTTTGTTGTGCCAAAAAACCACATTGACATTAACGTGTTATATGAGACAGCAGCATTAAAGCTGCCTAGGTTTATGCGCCCAATAATCGTTCCTGTCCAAACGATTCCCCTTACATCAAGCGGGAAAGCCGATGTAACACAACTGACCTTTCCTGATTTTAACACTGCCACAGAAATTACAGAGCCGGTAATGGACACGGAAAAAGTTTTATTGAATGTAGTATCAAATGTGCTGAACGTGAAAGATATTGGAACGAAGCACAACTACGTCGAATTAGGTGGCAACTCTATAAACGCAATGCGAATAACATATCGTTTGGAAAGGGAAGGTTATGAGTTAACCGTTGGGGAAATAATATCGGCGGGCAGCCTAATGGAGGCTGCCGCTAAAATGCGCCGTATCGGAAGCAAGGAGCATGTACCAGCAACTGAAAACACAGAAAATACATTTACGCCAACTGATGTACAACAATCTATGGTGTTCTTATCCCAAGCCCAGGGGGCGGCATTATACACTGTTACACTAAGGTTAAAGAGGGTAGCCATTAACATAAGCGAGCTTAGATTTCGTCTGGACAAGGCTGCAAAACTCCATGACATATTACGTACCACGTTTAGCTGCGATGAGCAAGGTAAGGTTATTGGGCATGTTCATGACGAATATCAAATTCCTTTACGAACAGAGCCTTTCTTGCCTACACAAAACATTAACCCATTACAGGACCCTTTGCTGGACATAACGATTAACGGCGATGAGCTTTTTATACGTTATCATCACATTATATTAGACGGCTACAGCATTAACCTATTATTAGATGAAATATTACACGGGCACTTTCCGGGCACCGCCCCGTCATATGCAGCATTTGCCAATCACATAACTTCACAAACCAGTCGCCGTGACGATGATATGAAATGGTGGAATAATAACTGTAAAGAGGCTGGTATTGTACCACTGCTGCCGCAAAAGGGCTTAGCTGCGCCGGTTTACAAACAAATACCCTGCTGCCCGGCGGAGCTATTTTCCGAATGTGTAACAGCAGCCCAAAGAATCCATGTGACTACAGCCTCATTTATACTGGCTGCATGGGGTATTGTGTTGTCTGCCTTTTCCACAGACGACTCAGACATACTTATTCCTTTCGTGTCCTCATTCCGGGATGACGATAATTTAATGGGTATGTGTGCGGCGACATATCCCCTTCGATTCAGCGCCAAAGCAAATACATTTAATGAGCTTGCACAAAATGTGCAAAAAGCCATGCATAACAGCAGAAGCCGCTTATTTGTTCCGCCGGAAATAATTGGAAAGCTGCCCCAATATTTGTTTGTTTACGAAGATGGCGAAAACCGGGAGCAAACCTCAAGCGGTGAGCAAAACTACGACTTAGTCGTTAAATTTTGCGGTAATGGTGAACTGATTTATAATGCTTCACGTTTATCCGAAAATCAAATACATATTATTGCGGCACGTATACAGTCCGCACTTATAGCAGCTACACAAAACAAAATATCAGTATTCTACGAAGGCGAATATGAGCTTGTAACAAAAACCTTTGCACACGGACGCAAGCTGCATGTTACGCACAAAACGGCGGCAGAATCATTCATTGCGGCGGCAAAAACCTATGCCCATTGTATTGCTTTAGAGGCAGAGGGGCAAGCCTTTACATATTCGGAGCTTTACATGCAGGTTATGAGTTTTGCCGATACTATCACATCATATGGTATCGGGGCAGGTGATGTTGTAGCATTAAACATGGCTCGCACTGCCCAAGCAATTATTGCACACATAGGGATAACGCTGTCGGGCGCCGCATTTCTCCCTCTAGACCCGGAATGGCCTGTGGAGCGTATTAACCATATATTAAAGGATTCAGGGGCTGCTCTTATAATAAAAGACGGTTTGATTATTACGTCTACCGGAAACTGTGGCAAAGTGCCAATAGACTGCGCTTATGTAATCTATACGTCGGGTACAACAGGCAAGCCAAAAGCTGTGCTGTTGCCTCAGTGCGCTCTTGCAAATCAGATTGAGTGGGCGATAGATGAATTCGACTTTAGCTGCACCGACAAGATGTTGCATTATATATCCTTCACATTCGACCCATCTGTGTGGACTATATTTACAACGTTTTCAGCCGGGGCAACACTTAGCTTATTACCTGCGCATTTGCGTCTTGACGTGCAAGCTATTGTGGGTTACACTTACGATAATAGAATCACAATGTGTACATTACCGGCTTCAATTGGTATTGATGTGATAAATCGTATAGAGGATTCGGCTTTAAGAATAGCGTTTATTGGCGGGGATGTCATAAAAAACATTAAACCCCGAGCTGATAATTTAGAGATTGTTAATTTGTATGGTCCTACCGAAGCTTGTATAAATGCTACATTTTACAGATTGTCTGTGACCGAAACTGCCACACGAAATATCGGCATACCTGTTGCTAACACCCAGTGTTATGTATTGGACGCAAAGGGTACACCTTGCCCTATAGGCGTTGTTGGTGAATTGTGTATAAGTGGTGTTCAGCTTGCACACGGTTACCTTAATCGCCCTGCAGAGAACGCAGCAGCATTTATAGAAAATACTGCTTTTGGAAGAATATATCACACAGGCGATTATGCCGCTTGGAATGACGATGGCAGACTTTTGTTTAACGGCCGCCGGGATAATCAAATAAAAATACGGGGAAACCGTGTTGAAATCGGCGAAATAGAACACGCACTTTGTTCTCTTAATGAGGTTGCAGATGCCAAGGTTAAGTTGGCGGAGGATAAGCTTAACGCTTACGTCATTTGGCAAACCAACGAACCACCCATTGAAATCACCGAGATAAGGCGGCGCATTTCCAAATACTTGCCGTCATACATGCTTCCTCACACGGTTACGACGCTTAAGTCGTTTCCGCTTACAG
This sequence comes from uncultured Defluviitaleaceae bacterium, assembly GCA_964516575.1. GTDB lineage: Bacteria > Bacillota > Clostridia > Lachnospirales > WRBF01 > CAZEYG01. The sequence continues at coordinate 117 of CAZEYG010000207.1, read as the reverse complement.
AAAATGGTAAAATAGATTTTGCCTCATTTCCTAATCCAAATACAGACACCATTATATCGGCTCAAAGCTGCATTACCGAAACAGAAATGGCTATTGCCGCCGCATGGAAAAGTGTGT
>CAZEYG010000206.1:0-4461 GCA_964516575.1 uncultured Defluviitaleaceae bacterium | reverse complement strand
ATGCTTTTTTAATAAAATATTTTAACATGGACTGAGTGGTGTCAAAATCGGCTATAACGCCGTCTTTCATTGGCCTTATGGCGACAATGCTGCCGGGTGTTCTGCCTATCATTTGCTTGGCTTCGTTACCTACTGCCAAAACCTCTCCCGTATTAGTATTTATGGCAACAACAGAAGGCTCGTTTACAACGACGCCTTTGTTTTTAATAAAAACCAATGTATTTGCAGTGCCTAAATCAATCCCTAAATCTTTTGTAAACATCAAATATCTCCTTTCAAGAGTTTTACAATATTGTAAAAGGATAAGTGGTTCTTTAACCCTCTAGCTTCGCTAATCTAAAATAACCGCTGCTGTTATTACCCCTGACAGAGGAGTATTTAATTGCCGCCGTAATAGTAAACTGACAGTTTTCCCCACAATAGAATTATCAAATTCATAATACACTATAAAGCCAATTAATTCAACACTATTAAATAGGATTATATTTAATAATATTTAATAATTTTACTAATCCTTTGTTAAACCTTATTGATTAAATTTTCTTATAGAAAACGATAGAAATGGCAATGCCGATAATGCTGGCAATATTAATGTTGATAAGCAGTGCAAACTTTATAATTATCACACTTAAGTCAAGCGTTAGCGGCTCTGAGATACCAAAGCTCTGGCCGAATCTTAACCACTCCAGAAAAGGAAATGTACCTAAATAATTACCAATAGCGCCCCCAACTACGATTCCTGCAAGCATACATAAGAATAAAGCCCATAAATTCTTATTTCCCCTTGAATGCAAAACGTACACCTCCTGTTTCAATTAAAGCTGCTTAATATAAGTTTTACCATAATATTGTAAATAATAACATTAATAGCAAATGTTGTAAAGCTAAGGATTATTAACAGAATATTAAGAGCTATTACTTCAATTGCCGCCGTAAAGTTAAAAGTTTTATGTCATAAAGAAAAATACCGCAAAGACACCAATGGCATCATCACGGTATTAAAACATGGGCAAGCTTTTATTCTCCGTCCGGGTTGTAGGGAACACCCCAGCTTTTCGGAGACGTACTGGCACCAACTAAAAACAGCATTACAAGCGTTAGAATGTACGGCAACATAAGCGGAATTTGATAAGGCATTTTGATGCCAAGAGCTTGTATGTTAAGCTGAAGGCTATCGGCAATACCAAAGAAGAAAGCACCTAATGCAGCCCCAAGGGGATTAAACTTACCGAATATAATTGAAGCAAAGGAGATATAACCCCGCCCGGCCGTAATGTTATCGATAAATGTGTTTAATCCGCAAATGGAAAGTGAAGCCCCAGCAATACCTGCAACAGCGGCAGATATTAAAACACATACATAACGGACAGAAGCTACTTTTACACCCATAGTATCGGCGGCTTTAGGATAACCACCTACTGCTCTTATTTTAAGGCCCCATGTTGTTTTATAGAAAATCCACCATGTTATCGGAACAAGTATTAATGCTACGTATGTAAGCAGCGTTTGTCCAAAAACAATTTTACCGATTATAGGTATTTGTGATAATACTGGAATAACTATCGGCTTAAAACCCACGCTTGACAACTGGCTAGTTGAAGAGCCAAACAACGTCCTTAACAAAGCACCTGTCAGACCTAAAGCAAGGATGTTCAAAGCAACCGCAACAACAGGCTGATTAAGCCCCAAGGAAACACAGCAGAAAGCGTGAACCAAGCCAAACACCATAGCCGAAAGTATTGCACAAAGCAATCCAATCCAAGGGCTGCCGGTAAAATAAGCACCGGTAAATCCACCAAAAGCGCCAACCAGCATCATACCCTCTATAGCAAGGTTCAAAACGCCACTTCGCTCACAATATATGCCTCCAACCGCCGCAAGAATAAGAGGTGTTGCTAGGCGCAGGCTGGATTCAAAAAACGTAGTTGTGAATATTACTCCTATTATTTGTTCAATCATTTTTTGACCCTCCTGACTTTATTCATAAATCTCGGGATACCGGTTGCTCCAACAACAAATAATACTGCTAAGCCTTGAATTATGTATACAAACGAAACGGGTACGCCTGTCGATATTTGCATACTGCTTGCACCGTTACGCAAAGCGCCAAAGAAAAACGCCGACAGCAACACCCAAAACGGATTAAGATTAGCTAAAAGGGCAACTGCAATTGCGTCATAACCATAACCGGGAGAAAAGTTTTCAATAAGCCTGCCATGAACACCCATAATCTCGTTTGCTCCGGCAAGGCCCGCCATTGCGCCGGAAATAAGCATAGCGGAAACCATTATTTTCTTTGCGTCGATTCCCCCATATTGAGAAGCTCTTGAATTAATGCCTACGGCTCTCATTTTATAACCAAAGGTCGTTCTGAATAAAAGGAAATAAACAAGGACACTGCAAATAATTAATAGAATTATGCCCGCATGAAGCCTTGTACCCGAAATAATGAAGGGTAGCCTTGCACTTGCTTCTAACGGAGGGGACATTGGGAAAAACTGATTTTTCAGCTTCATAGGCCCTTGAACCATAAGGCTGACAAATAATAGCGCTATATAGTTTAAAAGCATCGTAATAATAATCTCGTTATAACCTTTATATGCTTTTGCGATACCCGGCAAAAGAGCATAAAGAGCACCTGCAACACCAGCCGATATAAAACATAAAAGCACATGGACAAATGGGTTTAACCCGGCAAACCTAGTACCGATAAAGGTTGTAACTATTGCCGCCATTTGAAGCTGGCCTTCACAACCTATGTTAAATACGCCGGATTTATAGGATAATACAATCGCAAGGCCGGTAAGCCCAAGCGGTATCGCCTTTACCATGCTGGAGGTAAAGTTGTCCAGCCCAATAACAGCGCCTTCAAAGAGCGCCATATATGCCGTAATGGGGTTAACTCCCTTTGCAATAATAACAAGCGAGCCTACGAGCGCTCCGGCAATAATTCCAAACACAGGCAGCAAAGCTCTAAACACTTTTTTGCCGTCCAGCTTGAATTCAGTATTGCTAACCGTAACTTCTTTTGCATTATTTTCCAAGTCGCTACCCCCTAACTTACTTTTTTGACGCCAGCCATAAGAAGGCCGATTTCTTCTACCGAAAGCTGTCCGTTTTCAAAAACGTCCATAAACTTGCCGTTATGTATTACTGCAATACGATCAGATAAGGATAAAATTTCGTCCAGCTCAGTAGAAACAAGAAGTACGGCTGCACCCTTATCACGTTGCTCTAAAATTTGCTTCCTAACAAACTCTATTGCGCCTATGTCAAGGCCGCGCGTAGGTTGAACCGCTATAAGCACTTCGGGATTTCTGTTAATCTCTCTTGCTAAAATAATCTTTTGCTGATTACCACCTGAAAGAGTATTTGCGGCAACATCCGCACCTGCCGCCTTTATGTTAAATTTTTTAATCATATCTAATGCATGAGACTGAACTACAGACCAGTTTAAAATACCTTTTTTGGAATAAGGCTCATTACAAACCTCTTGTAGTATTAAATTTTCTTTTATACTGAAATCCATAATCAAGCCTGTGTTTTGTCTATCTTGTGGTATGCTTGATACCTTTTTCTCAATAAATGTTTTTGTTGAATGGGCATTATTAGAAATTTCCTCGCCATTTACAACTATTTTGCCGTTTTTATAACCTACAAGACCAGTTATTACTTCGCTAAGCTCAATTTGACCGTTGCCGTCAACGCCAGCAATTCCCAGAATCTCACCTTTTCTAATGTCAAAGCTTACATTGTCCACAACGTGTTTGCCGTTTTTATCAACAACAAGCAAATCTTTGACAGATAACGCAACATCCTTAGGTTGACATGGAGTTTTATCGAAATTCAAAAATACTTCTCTGCCAACCATCATTTTCGCAAGCTCTCGAGGGTTAGTTTCCGATACTTTAACATGACCGGCTACTTTACCGTCTCTAAGAGCCGTAACAACATCACAAACCTCCATAACTTCTTCAAGCTTGTGTGCTATCATAAATATTGATTTACCTTCGCTTGCAAGCTGCTTTACAACCTTAAACAATTCTTCGGCTTCCTGAGGCGTTAAAACAGCTGAGGCTTCGTCTAAAATAAGGATTTCTGCCTTTCTATAAAGCACCTTCATTATTTCTACCCGCTGTTGGATACCAACCGGCAAATCCTTAACTATCGCTTTAGGGTCAACGTTAAAGTTATATTGGTCGGAAAGTTTTTGGATTTCTTTTTCGGCAGAAGTTAAATCTAACAAAGGCTCTCTCTTAGATTTAAGCCCAAGGATAATATTTTCTGTAACTGAAAGCTCTGAAACAAGCATAAAATGCTGGTGTACCATACCTATGCCGTTTTTAATAGCATCTTCGCTGTTTCTTATAGAAACTTTTTCGCCGTTTATGTAGATACTTCCTTCGTCAGGCTGATACATTCCATACAAACAGTTCATTAAAGTTGATTTCCCCGCCCCAT
>CAZEYG010000205.1:2370-4501 GCA_964516575.1 uncultured Defluviitaleaceae bacterium | reverse complement strand
TGACCTTGACTACCCCGAGGTGATTGATTTAAAGCGGCAATTTTGCTCCGAGAGTGAGAACTATCATTTTATCGCTTCCTCTGTGAATGAGCTTGACTGGCTAAATGGCGTAGAGTATTACGGACAACCGGTGCTTGTAATTGCCGAGGGACTAACCATGTATCTTTCGGCAGATGAGATAGAGCGGCTGCTAAATGCAATAAACAAAAGGTTTACTGCTGTTACCTATATTTTTGATGTTTATTCTGAACTGTCAGTTAAACTGACCCGTATGAAGCTAAACAGTCTTCTAACTCGTACTGGTGCAGAAATCAAGTGGGGTATTGACAACCCCAAAAAGCTTGAACGCTTGGGGCTTAGGTATGTTAAAAGCCTGTATCTTAACGACGAACGGCTTGTAAAAACTATCAAAAGCGGGTATTTCCGTTTTATGTTCAAGTTGACAATGGGCAGCAAAATGGTGAACGATGCTATGCGAATTTTGGTGTTTGAGAAGGCGAGGACTTAGTAAAGCAAATTGTAGAGGAGTTGCTTATAAGAATATTATATCCTTTGACGACAAGCGTGCAACCGACCGCGCCCAAACCGGCGGAAAGGGCGCATCACTTGCCGTAATGAAGCAGTCAGGGCTGCCAGTGCCGAATGGCTTTATCATTATCGGTAGCAATTTTGATAATAATGAGGTTTTGTCACGATTAGATGATAGCAAAACCTACGCTGTACGCTCATCCGCAATAGCAGAGGACGGAGCAGCAGTTTCGTTCGCCGGAATGTTCGAGAGCGTTTTAGATGTTAAAAAGGTGGATGTTTTAGCGGCAATAAGCCGGGTGCTTGATTCGGCGAAAAGTAATCGAGTTATGGAATACGCAAAGACACAAGGCATTGCCGATATCGGCAAAATTGCCGTGGTGGTGCAGGAATTTGTAAGCCCCGACTTTGCCGGAGTTCTCTTTACAGCCGACCCGATGACCGGCGGTTTTGATAAAATGGTTGGCAACTTTGTAGTGGGTGTTGGAGAAACGTTGGTGTCCGGTGAGGGAAACGCTAAAGAGTTTATTATGGCTCGTCCGCACTTCCGCTACACAGGCCCAGATGAGATGAAGCCCTACGCCAGGACGCTTTACAATTACGCCGAAAAAATTGGTTTGGGAATGGATATAGAATGGGCAGTATCAGGCGGCAAGGTATATATTCTGCAATCTCGCCCTATTACTACAATCAGCACTATTAACTATGACACCTACGAAGCCAACGACAGCCTCCAAGGAGACTTCCTCTGGACAAACGCCAACATAGGTGAGGCTTTTCCTCATGTAATGTCTCCAATGACATGGAGCATTATTCGTGCGCTAGATATGGAGTGCCAGAAATTCAGCGGCTATTACCTTATGAGCGGCAACATTTATGGCAGAATGTATTCTAACATCAATATGGTGCTCACCATTACAAGCGCTGCTGGAATCCCTGTTAAATCTGGCAAAAAGCTGCTTAGCGAGGTGTTCGGTGACATTCCGGACAGCATTGAAGTCCCATCTTATCCACAAAAGCGACTGACTACCTTTTCAGACGTCTTTAGCCATGCCGAGGCAAATGTCAAGCGCATTCAAAATGCCTCAAAGCTAAAGGACGATTACATTAAAAACACCTCCAAATGGTGTGACGAAAGCGAAGCAACCATTGAAAATCTAAACAGCATAACCGGTGCAAAAGAGCTGTGGGAGCAGAGGATACGCCCTTATATCTCCACGATGTTTGCGCTTTGGCTGGGAGGAGCCACCAACACTGACCTTGTGTTTTTACGCAAGAAGCTCTCGGATATGTTAGACGAGGAGCAGGCAAACGCTCTTTTCTCCAATCTAAGCGGCGGCGAAACGCTTTCGAGCATTGAGCCGCTATTAAATCTTGACAGAGTTATTAAAGGTGAAATTACAAAGGAAGACTACAAAAAGCACTACGGCCACCGCTGTACCCACGAATTTGAGTTGTCGTTGCCATATCCATCGGAGGACGATAATTACATTGAAATGCTCATTGACGAGCATAAAAAAGCTGGGGTAGACACCGCTGCACTGCTTGATGGGCAGCGTGTTAAGTTTTTGTCGGCAAGAGCGACGTTTATTAAAAAATACCC
>CAZEYG010000205.1:302-2360 GCA_964516575.1 uncultured Defluviitaleaceae bacterium | reverse complement strand
AGCAAAGAGAAGTGGCTTGACCAAAAACTCAAAGGTGTACAAACCGCCGCAGGGGCAAGAGAGGCACTGCGGAGCGAATTTATCAAGGTTTTCCGCACTACACGCAAGTTTTTGTTAAAGGTAGGTTCGTTAACCGGTGTTGGTGAGGATATTTTCTTCCTTTACGAAACGGAAATTCCAACACTGTTATCTGGCGAGAGAGAATTTGTAAAGCACCTGCCAAAACGAAAGGCAAGCTATGAGAAGTATTTAACTTATCCGCCTTTTCCACAATTAATTAGAGGGCGGTTTATCGTAGACGAATGGGCGAAAAAGCCAAACCGTAGCATGGAGTATTACCGCAGCGGCGAGGATAGCTTTGAGGAAGTTAGCGGCGACATCATCAAAGGCAGTGCAGGCGCTCAAGGTCAGGTTGAGGGCGTCGTTCGGTTTATGACTGATATGGCTCAAGCGAAGGAGTTCCAAAAGGGTGAGATTTTACTTGCAAACACAACAAATATCGGTTGGACACCCCTATTTTCTAAGGCAGCAGCGGTTGTTACCGACATCGGTGCTCCTTTATCCCATGCCGCAATTGTGGCAAGGGAGCTTGGGATTCCCGCTGTGGTTGGCTGTGGCAATGCAACTGTGTTGCTTAAAACAGGAGACCGTGTGCGTGTTGACGGTGGCAAAGGGTATGTAGAGATATTGGAAAGGAGTAACGTGCAATGAGCCTTATCGAACTTAAAAGCTTGACTAAATTTTACGGCAAACAGCGTGGCATTGAGGACATCAGCTTTACCGTTGAGGAAGGTGAAATCTTCGGCTTTATAGGGCCAAACGGCGCAGGAAAATCCACAACCATACGCACATTGCTTGCTCTATTTGAGCCAACAAGCGGCAGTGCAACGATTTTCGGCAAGGATATTATCAAGGAATCCGATGTAATCGCCCGAGATGTGGGCTATGTTCCAAGCGAAGCCGCCTACTACGACAGTATGACGGTCAGAGAGCTTTTAGCTTACACCGCCGAGCTTTATAAAAAGGATTGTAAAACTAAAACTACCGAGCTGTGTGAGCGTTTAAACCTCGACCCAAAGCGGAAAATAGCCGACCTTTCCTTTGGCAACAAGAAGAAGGTTGGCATTGTATCAGCACTTTTACATTCTCTAAAGCTGATTATTTTAGACGAGCCAACCGCCGGGCTTGACCCTTTGGTGCAGCAGACCTTTTTTGAAATTTTAATGGAGGAAAACAAGCGAGGAGCTACGATATTCTTCTCCTCACATATTTTAAGCGAGGTTCAAAGGTTCTGCAAGCGTGCGGCAATTCTAAAAGACGGCAAACTAATCGGCGTACAGTCTATTAAGGAGTTACGTGAAAACGGCTACAAAAAAGTGTCGGTTGTGGCAAAAGAATCAATTCCACAAGGCTTTTTTGAAGGTGCGGGCATTGCACAGCTTGTGCAAGAGGTTGATACAGCCACCTTTATGTACAAGGGTGATGTGGGTTTATTATTTAAAAAGCTGTCCACCCTTGACATAGTCGATGCCTTTGTGGAGGAACCCTCTTTAGAGGAAATTTTTCTCCACTATTACCAATAGGGGGTGGCGGTATGGTAATTTTCAAGTACGAATGGCGACAGCTCCGTAAATATACCTTTTGGTGGAGTGTAATTTGTGCAGTTTCGATTTTCGCCATGTTCCCTGTTTATTTGCAGATGATTAGCACAGGTGCAGCAGGCTTAGGACAAATGACAGACAACCCTGTATTTGAGCTTTTTGGTGTAGACCCGGCGATCATTACACAGCCCATTGGCGTGTTTGGCTTTTTAAGTTCGTTTTTTTCCATTGCAGCCGGCATAAACGGTATGTTCTTAGGGCTTAAGACGTTCACAAAAGAAACAATCGGACGCTCGGCGGAATTTCTTTATACAAAGCCATATAAGCGTGGCGTGATTTTCCACGCAAAGGTTGGTGCTGCGGCAGTGTCCGCCTTTGTCATCGGCATTTCCTACTATGTAGGAGCTATGGCTTCGGGTTACATGAATGTATCAGGCGGGTTTGACTTCCAACTGTT
>CAZEYG010000205.1:0-292 GCA_964516575.1 uncultured Defluviitaleaceae bacterium | reverse complement strand
TCGCTAATTGCACTGTCATTTCTTTTTGTGACATTGTTTTTCCTGCTCCTTGGTGCTTTGGTGGGTGCTGTTTATCCAAAAATAAGAACACCCCTACTTTTATCCAGCGGTGTGGTGTTTGTCTTCTTTGTGCTTGCGTCATTTGCCGGTAAGGTAAACGCTGATGTAATAAAATTTATAACACCATTTTCGTGGTTTGGCGCAAATGTTGTTGTAAAAGACGGAGGCTATAACGCAGGGTATATGACGGCTTTTGTAGTGTTATGCGTTTCTTTTTCACTGGCGAGCTACT
>CAZEYG010000204.1:0-4502 GCA_964516575.1 uncultured Defluviitaleaceae bacterium | reverse complement strand
CCGGATTTTCCGAGGCACCAGTTTATCGAACTAGCTAAAAACTCTGCGTTGCCGTCGTCACTATATTGGTTAACAGCTTCGTCCAGTATAGTCGAGGAGCTTATAATAACAAGCCTTGTGTCCCCTTCAGATACTGCCGCCGCTATTGCAAACGGACCGTCTATATCCCCGGGTTCTTTATTTATTACTGAGGGGTTTGCCGCTGTTTTGCCGTAGGCTATGTCTGATGTTTCTAATAGAGGCGCAAACGTAGCAGTATCAGACTTGCTGTCAAGAACCTTAACCCCGGAAGCAAGTGGTATAAGCGCAGCGCTGTTTTTATCCCTTAAAACCTGGGTTATGTCATGGTTTGAAAGAATCGGTATTAGGTTAATCGGGCTGTTGTTTGGAAAATAGTATTGCTGGTTTGCCTCAACTACGATAGCAGAGTTTAAGGCAATGCCGTAGCTGCTTAGGATGGCGCTTAGGTTTTCCGTTACAAAGCCATTATCCAGGCAAAACATAGCTTTGCCGCCGTTTTTTAAATAATCAGTTATTATTGAGGCTTCAAGCTCGGATAAATCCAGTTCTGTAGTAGTTATCAACAAAAAGCTGCAATCCTCTGGTATCTTTCCCGCGGCTAAAAGGTTTAAGTCCTTAAATTCATAACCTGAAAGGGCTATTTTTTTCTTCATAACTTCGGATACCGGCAAATCATTATGACCAATAAGCGTATAAATAGTGTTAATATTATCATCTGCTACGTAACTTATGGCGTTTGTTAGCTGGGGCTCCGGGTCGGCCATTACTGCAGGCTGGCCGGTCATAATATCAGTATCTATGCTAATAAGCTCGTCCGGGCTTAGAACAGTAAACCGCTTAGAGCTTTCTATTATAAGGCTGCCCTGTTGAATAGGGCGGTTGTCGGTAATATAGTTTTCTGCAAAAGTCGGATAAAAGTTTGGGTCCCTGTATTGGACGGATACGTTACGTCCGGCGGCCTTGTATTGGCTAAGAATTTCTTTTATTGTGTCGGCGTTTGTATCCAAGGTTTGCTCGCTGAACAGAGCGTATATTGTTATTTTATCGTTTAAGCCTTTTAAGAGGTTAACGGTTGGTTCGGTTATGGAATATTTCTTTTCAGCCGTAAGGTCAAAGGATATATTTGACTTTGCCGCAAGTATATTAAAGCCTGCTAAAATAGCTACTACAAGCACAATTGAAAGAGTGCTCATTGCTCCTAGCCTGAATTTTTTATTTTTAAAGGAACTGATAAAGTCGCTCAAGGTTTTTCCTCCTTAAATATTCATTATGTTGCCGTCTTGGTTATAATTAGCTCCAGCGTTTTTTCTCGATAACATTTATTGTAAAGAATATAAACGCAACAGAGAAGGACAAGTAAAACACAACGTCCGAAAGGTTTAAGATACCCTTTAAAAAGTTATCAAACCGGGACATTACCGAAAGCTGGTTAAAAACCTTAACTAAAAGCCCGTCGTAAAATTCAGGTTTAGTAAAGTAGGTGATTCCAATAACCAAAGCGCCAAGGGCAACAAAAATCACGCCGGCATAATAATTTTTTGTATTTAATGATAAAAGCAGCGAAAGCACCATGACAACAACAAAAACAAAAGCAGCGGAAACATCACGGCTGACAGGTAAAGCCTTTGCAAAGGAATCAATCATAAACAAGGCAAACAAAGCGCAAAAGGTTATTATACTAGCAACAATCTGGTTGTCTGTTAGTGATGATATAAAAATTCCAACTGAAATAAATGTTATCCCAACTAATCCGTAACCTATAAATGCGCCTATGACCTTATATGCCGGAACAGTGCCATAAAAGGAAAGCATACATGGAAAAAGCGCTGTTATGCCAAGGGTTAAAAGAAACAGCAAGGAAGAAGCAAAAAACTTACCGAAAACTATCTCATTAATGGTAATAGGTGATGTAAACAAAAGCTGATCGGTTTTTTGTTTGGCTTCTTCGGCAAAAGAACGCATAGTAAGCGCCGGTATAAGCACTAAAAGTAATATTATTGAGGTTGAAATGGTGTAGCTGTAATCGGGCAATAGATTAAACACATTTATAAGGCTAAAATATATTGCGGTTACAAGCACAAAAAGCCCGGTAAAAACAAATCCGATTACAGAGCAAAAATAAGAGCCCAGCTCTTTTTTAATTATTGCCATCATCAGCATTAACCTCCTCAATTGCATTGTTTTCTACGTTGTCTGCATATGTTTGTGCATTATCATCAGAAGTAAGCTGCAGGAAAATATCCTCCAGCGACATATCCACCGATTTCAGCATCAATATAGGAAGCCCAAATTCCGACGCTAGGTGAAAAACTGTCTCCCGAATATCTGCTCCGTTTTCACCTTCTAGGATAACGTCAAAGGTTCCTTCCTCCCGGCTTGCCTCGACGGAGGCATAAGCAATCAAAGGCTTGTCCTTAAACAAGGTCTCAATCTGCTCTTCCGTAGCTTTTATCCGGGTTATTAGCTTATGGCCGGTTAAAGAAAGGGAAAGTTTTTCGGCGCTGTCGCTTGCCACAATATTACCTTTGTCTATAATCATAACCCTGTCACATACAGCACTTACTTCGGACAATATGTGAGAGCTTAAAATAACGGTATGTTCTCCGCCTAAAGACTTTATAATGTTGCGTACTTCAATTATCTGCTTCGGGTCAAGGCCGATTGTAGGCTCGTCTAAAATAAGTACTTTTGGCTTGTTGATCAAAGCTTGGGCAAGGCCTACCCTTTGCTTATAACCACGGGACAAGTTTTTTATTAACTTGTTACTTACATCTTTTATATTTACGGATTCCATGACTTCATTAATAGCTTCGTTACGACGGTTTTTAGGCACGCCTTTTATTTCAGCCGCAAAGGTCAGATATTCATGAACCTTCATATCGCTGTAAATAGGGGGAGTATCGGGTAAATACCCGATTTCTTTTTTGGCTTTTTCCGGCTCGGTAAAAATATTATGGCCGTTAATGGAAACAGAACCTGACGTAGCGGAAATATATCCTGTTAAAATATTCATGGTTGTTGTTTTACCGGCGCCGTTGGGGCCTAAAAAGCCGACTATTTCTCCGTCGTTTACCGTAAAGCTGATATTATTTACAGCCAGCTTAGAGCCGTACATTTTCGTTAGGTTACTTACTTCTATCAAGCTCTATTCCCTCCATACTCTTAAGATACAATTAACATACTACGGCAGCAATAAATAGTTAACTTTTTTGCCACCGTAATAGATTATAATAGTATACTTTCCAACAATGAACAAAATATGAATAAAATGTTAAGAAATGTCGTAACTGCAAAAAAATATTGCCGGATATTACGGCAATATTTAAGCCTATTATTCTAATCAAAGTTAAACAATTTTCTGTTTAAGCCGGTAAACGAAAGCTAAAACCTCCGCTACCGTTTGGTACAGTTCCTGTGGGATTGCTGCGCCAACGTTTACCTGGGCGTATAAGGTTCGTGCAAGAGGAGGGTTTTCTACTATTTCTACGTTATTTTCAATTGCTTTTTCGCGGATTTTTTTGGCCAAAAAGTCTACGCCTTTGGCTACTACATAAGGCGCATCGGAAACCTGCTTATCATATTTAAGAGCTACGGCGTAGTGGGTCGGGTTAGTTATGACAACATCGGCTTGAGGTACATTCTGCATCATACGGCGCATGGATATTTCACGCATTTTCTGCTTGATTTTTCCTTTAATTTGAGGATTACCTTCGATAGATTTATACTCATCTTTAACCTCTTGTTTGGTCATTTTAAGGCTCTTTGTGTGTTTGTATCGGGTATAAAAAACGTCAAAAATAGCCACCAAAAGGAACAAAGCCCCAACATTTATGCCAATACGTACAGCTACATTTCCAAGGTAAATAATGCTTTGCATAAGCCCCATTGTAGCCAAAAGGGGAATATAGTCTATTTCTTTTTGAATTGTGGAGTATATAACGAAAAGTATTATTGCAAACTTAGCAAGGGATTTAAGCAACTCAACAACGGCTCTTAAAGAAAATAAGCGCTTTAAGCCACTTATTGGGTTCAGCTTACTAAATTTTGGTCTTAAGGGTTTTGAAGTAGGATGCCAGCCAACCTGATACAAATTAGTAACAATACCGACGGTCATAGACATTGCAAAAATAGGTATCATAATAATTATGGCCTGGCCGAACAAAAAAGCAATATATGAGGAAATATGCGTTAATTCAAAGGTATTATCAATGCCGCCGATGGCTGTAAAGCAATAGCCAAAGACTCCGTATATTTTCTCATACATAACACGTGCAAATATTTTTAAGCCAAAAAAGAGAACAAGAATTAGAAATGCCGTATTAACCTCAGGGCTTTTTGCGACTTGGCCTTCTTGTCTGGCCTTTTCACGCTTCCGTGCAGTAGGCTGCTCTGTTTTTTCACCGCTGTCAAAAAAGCTTAGATTGATAGGCAAATAAAAGCTATTGAGGTTTTGATTATTAAGGTTATGAATTTCTGCCTGA
>CAZEYG010000203.1:0-4540 GCA_964516575.1 uncultured Defluviitaleaceae bacterium | reverse complement strand
AAAAAAGACGGGTTTGGTGTTAAATCATTAACCATTTCCATTAAAGTTTTTTAAGGGGCCTCAGAAAATTTTCACCCCCATACTTGATAATACTTGTTTTTTCGGCTATAATTTTTATATGTGTTTTTATATGTATAATAACGTAGGCAACAGTATCCAATGGTTCGGGTGATGACGTGGATGAGCTTAAAATTAATTTTGATGTGCTAATGGGTATTTTGCTAAAAAAAGAAAGCCTTTTGCAGCAAATATTAACCTTAACAGAAAACCAGTATACCGTGCTCCTTTGCGGCGAAGAAATACCAGAAGCTGCCGGCATGTTTTCCGAAATGAACGCCGAAAAGCAGCGTCTTATAGACGAGGTTATAAACGCCGACAACGTTTTCCAATCTACCTTTGAAGCCATGAGCGACGATTTTTCAAGACACGCCGATAACTATACAAATGAAGTGACCGGCTTGCAGGAGGCTATTAAGGAAGTCGTCGGCATAGACGTTAAAATACGTGTAGCCGAACAAAAAAACAAAGATCTTATCGGCAGAAAACGCCCTAAATCCAAAATGAACGTAATAAAAATGTCGAAAAATAATTTATTGCAAAAATACGAAAGCAACAACAAGCCAAAAAACAATTGAAATATGTAATAGATTGATGGTGGTTTTGTGAATAAAGATATGATTATCGGTACCTTTGCTTTAGTTTTTGTAGTCGCCCTTGTAGGCGCTTACTATATGTTTAGGGTAAACAACGCCGGTCTGCAGATTTTTGCTGTCGGCGAAACCGCTGCGCCAGCGTCCGCGTCCCCGTCCTTGCCGCCCCAGCCGGAAAACACTCAAGCGCCCATAAAACTAACAGACCTAACAAGCGACGAGTATAAAACCTCCCTAGCGCTAACCGTTGAGGTTTACGTAACAGGCGCTGTCAAAAACCCCGGCGTTTATGAGCTTTTTGAAGACAAACGAGTAGCCGACGCTGTTTCGGCCGCCGGCGGAACAACCGAAAACGCCGACCTTAACTCCATTAACATGGCTAGATATTTAGAAGACGGCGAGCATATAATAATCCCCGGTAAGGACGATATTCCAAAGGACCCCGAACCCCAAGGCCTATTAAACCTTAATACAGCAACAAAAAAAGAGCTTATGAGCCTGCCCGGCATAGGTGACGTTTTAGCCGATAATATAATGGCCTACCGTGAAGCAAACGACGGCTTTTCAGACATAAACCAGCTTAAAAACGTCCCACGTATAGGTAATAGACTCTACGACAGAATTAAAGACAAAATAACAGTTAAATAATATTATAAATATAGATTTAGGGAGAAGGATTTTCGTGGCAAACAGGATTTTAGTAGTGGATGACGAAAAACTGATAGTTAAGGGCATTAAATTCAGCCTAGAACAAGACAATATGCATGTAGACACAGCCTACGACGGCGAAGAAGCCTTAAAGCTGGCGGCGGCTAACGACTACAGCCTCATAGTTTTAGACGTTATGCTTCCCAAGGTTGACGGCCTGCAAGTATGCCAGCAAATACGGGAATTCAGCATGGTTCCCGTCATAATGGTAACGGCTAAGGGTGACGACATGGACAAAATAATGGGCCTTGAATACGGCGCCGACGATTATATAACAAAACCCTTTAACATTCTAGAGCTGAAAGCCCGGATAAAAGCTATCCTCCGGCGCAGCCTTGTTAAAAAAGACAGCCAGCCCGAAAAACAAAAAATCATCCAAATCCGAGGCCTTAAGCTAACTCTCGATTCCCGCCGTGCCTTTGTAGACGACAAGGAAATTAACCTAACCGCTAAGGAGTTCGACCTTGTAGAGCTTCTAATGCAACACCCGGCTAAGGTTTACAGCCGGGAAAGCCTGCTGAATACCGTTTGGGGTTACGACTACCCCGGCGACATCCGAACAGTAGATGTCCATGTCCGAAGGTTAAGGGAAAAAATCGAAGAAAACCCCAGCGACCCTAAATATATTTTTACAAAGTGGGGAGTAGGT
Organism: uncultured Defluviitaleaceae bacterium; assembly: GCA_964516575.1. Taxonomy (GTDB): domain Bacteria; phylum Bacillota; class Clostridia; order Lachnospirales; family WRBF01; genus CAZEYG01. Next base: position 2,533 of record CAZEYG010000203.1, on the reverse strand, counting down.
TACTATTTTAAGTAGACTAAAAAACCTGACGGCAAGTGGCCGGCGCTGGTATCATAGCTTGCGCCTTAAATTATTTGCGGTTTTTGTGGCGATCAGCTTTGTGCCAATCGCCTTTTTCTTTAATACCGTCCTTGTGTCCATGGAAAGTTATTATAAATCCGACCGAGAAATGAAGCTTTTAGCCTCTGCCAACATAATAGCAGGAAACGTATCCCGAGGTAACTATTTGTTCGACGAAACAAAACGCCCTCTTTTCGACAACGAAATCGACCTGAAAAGCAGAGAAGGCCAGTTTCGGATTATGATTCTTGATACAAAGGGTATTGTTCTAAACGACTCAAACAAAACCGAAATCGGAAAAAGTTATATAATCCCCGAGGTTATAGAGGCGCTTCAAAAAAACAGCAAAGTAACCACAAGACCAAAAGAAAACACCGTTTACGCCTCTGCCTCCGTTTTAGACGAAAGCTCCCGTAAGGTTGGTGTCGTTCTTTTAGTTGCGTCGGTTAAAGACATTTATCAAGCCCTTGCACGAATAGAAAACACCCTTTTCATCTTTACGATTTTTACTATCGTAGTAGTAGCGGTTCTGGCGTTTTTCGGCTCAAAGCTCTTAATCGGCCCGCTGCAAAAGGTTCTAAAGGTTGTTCAAAAAATGTCTGCCGGCCACCTTAGCGAGAGAATAGAAATCAAAGGTAACGGCGAGTTTTCCGATTTAGCCGACTCTATAAACAACATGGCTCAAACCTTAGAGCAGGTTGAAAAAACAAGAGAGGAATTTGTTTCAAACGTTTCCCACGAGCTGAAAACCCCTCTAAGCTCAATCAAGGTTCTGACCGAAGCAATCTTAATAGAAGAATCCGTGCCTATCGAAATGTACCGTGAGTTTCTAAACGACATTAACTCGGAAATCGACCGTATGACAAACATAGTAAACGACCTTCTAAACCTTGTAAAGCTGGATCAGCGTGAAACCGGCCTGAACATAAAACAAACAGACATAAACGCCATGGCAAACGACGTCATAAAACGCCTTGCGCCGCTGGCCGAGCAAAAAAACATAGAGCTTTCTCTTGAAGAGCTTAAAGCCGTAACAATCGACGCCGACGAAATGAAGTTAAGCCTAGCGATTTCAAACCTTATAGAAAACGGCATAAAATATACAAAAGAAGGCGGAAGCGTTAAGGTTGTTATAGACGCCGACCACCAAAACGCCTTTATTTCAGTGTCCGATACGGGTATAGGCATAAAAGAAGAAGAGCAGAAAAAGGTGTTTAACCGATTCTACCGGGTAGACAAAACCCGTGACAGAGAAACCGGCGGCACAGGCCTAGGCCTTTCCATAACCCATTCAACAGTCCTTTTGCATAAGGGCAGTATTAAGCTCCAAAGCAAGGAAAGTGAAGGCTCAACCTTTATCGTTAGGCTGCCTATACACTACGGCTCAAGTTAGGAGGCCCGCCATTGAATAAAAAAAGACTACGGATTTTAGGTATTTTTATATTAGCTCTCATGTGCCTTTATATAGGTATAATATTTATTTTCCAAAATAGGACTGTTACGGATAACCGCCTTCCCGTAAGCATCTATTTTGTTAACCCGGCTACAAACCGTCTAGAGCCGGATATCCGTTATATCGAAAAGGGTGAAAACAAGGAAATCGCTAAAAACGTCCTAAACATGTTATACGAAGGGCCAAAAAATACGTCCTTAGCTAAAACCATGCCCGAAAACGTTAAAATGCTCTCCGGCCAAATTGTAAACGACACGATTCTTGAGGTTGAGTTTTCAAAGGAATATAAATCCATGCCGCCGGAGAAAGAGTTGTTTTTCAGAGGTTCCCTTGTTTGGACGATGACAGGCCTTCCTTTTATAAGAGACGTCCATATCTACGTAGACGGTGAAGAGCTTTTAACCGACAACGGCGCTACAATCGGCCTTCTAAACCGAAACAACGTCCTCATAGACGCCAAACTCCAGCCCGAAAAAATAGACACTCAATGGGTCAAGCTTTATTTTACAGACAAAACCCATAACGCCCTTCTGCCGGAAGAGCGGCTTATTGAGGTTAAAGACTTGTCCCTTGAAATGAACATAGTTGAGCATATAATAAAAGGCCCTTCACTCTCCGGCCTTTTGCCGACAATAAGCTCTGAGGTTTTAATCCGTGACGTGAAAACCGACGAGGGTATTTGTTATGTAAACCTAAGCGGCGACTTTATAACTAAATCCCCTCTCGATATAACCAACAAGCGGATAATAGTCTATTCAATAGTTAACTCGCTGACAGAACTTAGCAGCGTTAAAAAGGTTCAGTTCTTGATAGAATCGGAAAACATAACAGGTGAGGTATACGGCTTTGATTTAAGTAAACCTTTAAGCCGGGATGAAGCCCTGATCCAAGGTTAGGCTGTGATTTTACTTGAAACGTCCGCTTATTTACGGCTTGTTCTATTTAAACGCCGGTCTCGTAGCCGGCAGATATATTCAAGGTTCCTCCGACATAACGTTGTTTTTTGCGGTTTGTGGGCTT
>CAZEYG010000202.1:0-4569 GCA_964516575.1 uncultured Defluviitaleaceae bacterium | reverse complement strand
AGTAGCAAAAGGTAGGCAGGTCTACTCCTGCTTTTCGTATTACCTGTAAAATGTTTGTTTCGCCTTCCAAAGGCACATGTACGTCGTCTATAATCATGTATTGTTTATTCAAGGCAATCAGTCCTCCTTAATAGCATTAAAGCTGCAGCTATCTACGCAAGCGCCGCATTTAATGCATTTTTTGCTGTCTATTTCATATGGTTCCTTTATTTTACCTGATATGGCTGATACAGGGCAAACCTTTGTACACTTAGAGCAGCCCTTGCAAAGGGTTTTATCTATTACTAAGGTTTTCAGTTTTTGGCAAACCTTAGTCGGACATCTTTTTTCTGTTATGTGGGCCAAATATTCGTCCTTGAAATATTGTATTGTGGATACTACAGGGGACGGCGCTGTTTTGCCGAGGCCGCATAAGGCTGTGGATGAAATAGTAGACGCCAACTCTTCAAGCAAATCAATGTCTGAAAGCTCACCTTCGCCTGATACGATTTTCTCCAGCGTTTCCAGCATACGTTTGGTGCCTTCACGGCAGGGCACACATTTGCCGCAGGATTCGTTTTGCGTAAAGTTCATGAAGAATCTGGCGACCTCAACCATGCAGGTGTCGCTGTCCATAACGACAAGACCACCGGAGCCTATCATTGCGCCAGCCTTTTGCAGACTGTCAAAGTCGAGAGGCAAATCCAGATGCTCGGTTATTAGGCAGCCGCCGGAGGGGCCTCCTATTTGGACGGCTTTAAAGTCCTTGCCGTTTCTTATTCCGCCGCCTATGTCGAATATAATTTCTCTAAGGGTTGTGCCCATAGGAACTTCAATAAGCCCGGTGTTGACAATGTTGCCTGTAAGGGCAAAGGCTTTTGTGCCGCTGTTGTTGTTTGTGCCTACTTCCTTGAATTTGTCGGCACCGCTTAATATTATAATCGGTACGTTTGCAAAGGTTTCTACGTTGTTAAGTACAGTTGGTTTGCCGAAAAGACCTTGTTCTACGGTTCTCGGCGGCTTAACTCTCGGCATACCACGGTTGCCCTCAATAGAAGCAGTTAAGGCGCTGCCCTCGCCGCAGACAAAAGCTCCGGCGCCTTGATTTATTCTTATGTCAAAGGAAAAGTCTGAGCCCAAAATGTTTGCGCCAAGAAGGCCAAATGCTCTTGCTTGCTTTATGGCGTTATCCAACCTTTCAACAGCAAGTGGATATTCGGCTCTAACGTATATGTAACCTTCGTTTGCTCCTACGGCTATTGCAGCTATAATCATTCCTTCAAGAACTCTGTGGGGGTCGCCCTCCATAATACTTCTGTCCATAAAAGCGCCCGGATCACCTTCGTCACCGTTACATACAATATACTTTTGGGCTTCCTTTTGCCTTTTAACTTGACTCCACTTTTTACCAGCCAAAAAGCCGCCGCCGCCACGGCCTCTAAGCCCGGCAGATTCCATTTCTGAGATTATCTCATCGGCGCTTAAATCAAAAAGCGCTTTAGCCGTAGCAGAATAACCACCTTTTGCTATATATTCTTCTATTATGCAAGCGTCGATATTACCACAGTTTTCAAGGGCAAGTCTTGTTTGCCTTTCGTAAAAGGGGATGTCGTCTTGAACAGGGTAGGATACGCCGCTTTTTTTATAGGTAAGCCGCTCAATAAGCTCGCCGTTTGCTATTGTTTTTTCGATGATTTCCTGGCAATCGTCCTCGGAAACCTTTATGTAAAGCCAACCCTGAGGTTCTATTTTAACAAGAGGACCCATTTCGCAAAAACCATGACAACCGCTTTTTTTAAGGCCAACTGTCTCGTGGGGTTCTTCTTTTAAATCAACTGTACAACTTATCCCACTTTGCTCCATAATGCTTTTTAGCTTTTCATATATGCGGATTGAGCCACCGGCTACGCAACCTGTTCCGGCACAAACCAGTATTTTCTTTGTTTGGTTGTTTAGATGGCTTAAATATTCGGCTCTGTTTTTTTCAAGCTCATTTCTTGATTTAATTTGCATTTGCGCTTTCCTCCTTTAACTCGGCAAGCAGCTTCAGCGCTTTCTCAGGCTCCATTGCTGCATAAACCTTGTCGTTTACGGTCAGCACAGGGGCAAGGCCGCAGGCTCCAAGGCATGAAACAGTTTCAACAGTAAACAGCAGGTCGTCGGTAGTATGCTTTTTATCAGAAAGCCCAAGGCTTTTTCTTAGAGCTTCGAGAATAGGGATTGATTTTCTAACATGACATGCTGTTCCATCGCATATTTTTATTACGTATTTCCCTTTTGGCTCTAAGGAAAAGTTTTCGTAGAACGTTGCTATAGAAAAAATTTTTGCTTCGCTGATATTCAGCTTGCCTGACAGATATGGGACAATCTCTTTTGGCAAATATCTGTACTGCTTTTGAATGTCTTGCAAAATAGAAATTATCGAGCTTGTTTTATAGCCATGCTCTTCCAAAATTCTGTCGATTGAATTAAAATTAACCGTCATGTTTTGCCCGCCTTTCAAGGTATTGTTAGATTTTTAACAATAAATTATTAAATTATTTGTTTGTTATTTATTTAACATATATTCTTGCATACGTCAACAGTTTTTTGCTTGTAATAAGCAAAAATACGGTATACACAATGTAGAAATATTGATATAATTATAATACTATTTAGTATAAAATGATGAAATGGGGATTAGCATGAAAAAACCTGTTCTTATAGTTATGGCTGCCGGAATAGGCTCTCGTTACGGAGGGCTAAAACAAATAGAACCGATAGGTCCAAACGGCGAGCTTATTATTGACTATTCTTTGTTTGACGCTGCTAGAGCCGGGTTTGAAACAGTAATTTTTATAATAAAAGAAGAAATAGAAAAGGATTTTAAAGAAGCAATCGGAAATAGAATACCCGGCGGTCTAAAAGCTAAATATGCTTATCAAAGGCTTGATAATATTCCCAAAGGGTATGCCGTTCCAAAGGATCGGGTTAAGCCGTGGGGCACATGTCATGCTGTGTTAAGTGCAAAGGGTTTAATGGATAAAACACCTTTTGCTGTTATTAACGCAGATGATTATTACGGAACAGAGGCTTTTAAGTTGATATACGACTATTTACTTAACAATCCTGATAGTGATAGATTATATGAATATGCGATGGTAGGTTATCAGCTTGAAAATACCGTAACTGAGTATGGACATGTGGCGAGAGGTATTTGCGTCGTTGATTCGGAAGGATATTTGGAAGAGGTCATTGAACGAACGAAAATTGAAAAAAAGGAAGACGGAATATTTTTTACTGAAAACGACGGAGAAAGTTGGGTAAAACTTCATGAGGATTCTATTGTTTCAATGAATATTTGGGGGTTTAACCCTTCGTTTATGGATGAGGCTGAAAAAGGCTTTCCGGCTTTTTTAAGCGAAGCCTTAGAGACCGCTCCTACAAAGGCTGAATACTTTTTGCCAACCCTTGTTAGCAAGCTGGTTGAGCAAGGAAAGGCAAGGGTAAAGGTCTTAAAAACAAGCGACAAGTGGTATGGCGTAACATACAAGGAGGACAGACATGTTGTAGCTGAAGCTATGGCACAGAAGCATAAGGATGGTCTTTATCCAACCTTAAAAGAACAGAATAGCTGATCAAAAGCGTTTTATTTTTGCAGTGGCAATGAGCCAAATGCACAGCTTGTGCATTTGGCTCATGCCCGCAAATGAACAGGTTAAAAACTAGTAGCTTGCCGAAGCCCTTTCTACCAGATATTTCCTAAGGTTTTAATTATATTATAAAAACAGATAAATATAATTAAAATCATAACACTAGTTAACAGCTTTTGAACCATTTCATTTCTTATAGTTTTATTTATATGTTGTCCTACTGCGGCGCCGGCTAACCCGGCAAAAATCATTATAAGCAACATAGTTAATTCAAAATCAGGCACTGTGTTGGTACAAATCGTACTGACTAAACTTGCTGCTTGCGAGAATAAAATAATAAATAATGAATTTTGTGCAGCTGTTTTAATATCCATGGAAAACAGAAATTGTAATACAGCTAAATTAAAGGGGCCTCCGCCTATGCCTAAAAAAGCCGAACAACTCCCCAATGCAACACCCACAAAAAAACAAACAGGAATATTTTCTACCCTTAATGTATTTATACGATGCTGATTTTTAATATATATAAGGGTGCCAATTAATAGAATAATTAAAGTAGTTGCCTGAATCGCACCAGTTTTTTCATTGTTTGGCAAGGAGGATAACAGTATTTGAAAAAGAGTTTTGCCTAAAATCCCGCCTAAAGCAGCGCCAAGTGCTAGAGGCGTACTAGAGCGTAAGGCGATTTTTGATTCCTTCTTTATGAAATTTTTTGATATTGAATAACCTGACATTGAAAGAACAGTACATCCCGACAAAAAACTTCCTGACTGAACTCCTAAAATACCGCTTACGTCTAAAAACGGCTTTATCAGTATACCTCCGCCAATACCGCAAATAGCGCCGGTTATGGAAGCTATAAAGCTAACTGCAAAAACTATTAAATTGTTTAACATTCTCATCCACTCATGTTTCAAAAATGATGTTTCAAAATAAAGTTACAAAAAGCATTAAGCCC
>CAZEYG010000201.1:0-4574 GCA_964516575.1 uncultured Defluviitaleaceae bacterium | reverse complement strand
GGCCAGCATACAAAGCCGGAATCTTACTTTTTTCCGGCTCAAATGAACAACCATACCGGCGAATTTCCTTTTACGTTTTTTGGTTTTGATTCCCACGTAACTAAAGACGAGGTTAAGGCTTGTCTTGAACAATTTGGAGAGGGCGACAACAACATTCTTGCGCTGTCTAAGGCTTACAAGCTGGAGTTGGATACAGGTTGGGACGTGCCGCCGGGAGTGCTTCATGCCCCTGGCAGCCTTTTGACCTATGAGCCACAGTTTGCTTCGGATATTTCCGCTGTGTATCAATCTATGCTTTTCAGAGAAGAAAGGGTAGGGACATCCGTTCTTTTTAGTAATTGTCCTAAGGAATATGCGGGAGATATTGATTATTTGATAAGCCTTTTGGACTGGGAGCTTAATACGGACAGGGATTTTAAGACCAACAGATTTATGCTTCCAAAGGCCGTTGTTTCGCCGGAAGAAACACCCGGGTATTTATATGAATGGATTTGTTACAAATCTCTACAGGTTAGCGCCAAGCGGCTGACTGTATTACCCGGTCAATCAGCTTATATAAAAAACGACAGAGCTTACGGCCTAATATGTATTCAAGGTTACGGCAAACTTGATAATTTCAGTTTGGAAAGCCCAACAATCATCAATTACGGCCAGCTAACAAATGATGAGTTTTTTGTTATCGAAAGAAAAGCTAAGGACGGGGTTATGTTTACGAATCTGTCCGCCGTTGAGAATCTTGTTATTCTTATCCATGAAGCAAACAACTAGTCAGATTTTTGTTAAATATTTGTATGCTTGACAAGGGAAAACCAATGTACTATACTATATTTACTATATAACTTAATGTAAGTAATAAGATTACTGTTTATTTTTATGGAGGTGGATGAATGTTAAAAGCTGGGATTTTAGGTGTTGGTATGATTGCCGGGGCACACATTTCGGCTTATCATACGTTAAAGGAAAACGGTGCGCCCGTACGCCTTGTTGCTGCTTGTGATATTGACGCTGAGGCCTTTTCGGAGGTTAAAAACTTTACAAAAGCGCCCCTTGACTTTAACAAATACGACAGCCTGGAAACTATGCTCAAGTCGGAGGAACTGGATATAATCGACATCTGCCTGCCTACGTTTAAACATACTGACGCTACTGTTGATATGTTAGGCAGAGGTTATCACGTTCTTTGCGAGAAACCAATGGCTCTTAACGCGAAGGACTGCGACATTATGTTAGGTGCCTTAAGCGCCGCAAAAGGGCAGCTTATGATAGGCCAATGCTTGCGCTTTTTTCCCCAATACCAATATTTAAAAGAGCTTATAGACGATAAACGTTACGGAAAGGTTGTTTCCGCTTACTTCGAGCGGTTAAGCAGACGCCCCGAGCGTCGTGGCGAAAACTGGCTTATTAACAGCGAAAAAAGCGGCGGCTGCCTCCTTGATGTACATATACACGACATTGACATAACCAGATATTTGTTCGGGGAGCCAAAGTCTGTTTCAGCCAACGCCGGCCACGGAGTATCACGCTACAGCTCTGTTACAACACATTTACAATATGACGATATGTTAATTACGGCTTCGGCTGATTGGTCGCTAACGCCGGCCTTTGGGTTTATGCCACGGTTTTACGTTAGCTTTGAAAACGCAACGGTTGTGTTTGAAAACTATACACTAACAGTCCATGCAGACACGTCATTTACGCCGGAACTGGATAAAACCCCCGGTATAACAAAGGAAATTGAATATTTTGTTGATATAATAACTAATAGCAAGGAAAATACGGTTTTACCACCTGCCGATTCTAGGCGCACTGTTGAGCTTATGGAGGTTATTAAAAAGAGCGCTGATTCCGGCGGTCAAAGAGTATCTTTTTGCTAATAATTGTTGATTGATATTTATAAAAAGGGGGATTACATGAAAATCGGGTTAATGATAGCGCTTAGACACGGCACTGATATGGACAACGAGTTTAAGAAGGCGGCTGATTTAAAACTAACTGCTTGCCAAATATCCTGTTATGAAGTTGAGCTTTATACTAAGGAAAATGCTGATAAAATACTTGATGCGTCAAAAAAATACAACATCGAGGTCACTGCCTTATGGGCAGGCTGGAGCGGGCCCCAGGCTTGGAATTTCTACGACGGCCCTGAGCTTTTGGGTATTGTTCCGAAGGCCTATCGCTTTACAAGGCTAAAGGAGCTGTTTTTGGCAAGTGATTTTGCCGAGCTTCTTGGTATAAGTGACGTTGTAACACATGTGGGCTTTTTACCTGAAAACCCTAACGACCCCGACTTTATCGGTACGGTTGCGGCTTTAAGAAACCTTGTCTCATATATGAAAAAGAAAAACCAATATTTCCTGTTTGAAACAGGTCAGGAAACACCGATTACTCTTGTGCGGATGATAGAGCAAATCGGACTTGATAACTTAGGCGTTAATTTTGATACTGCAAACCTTATAATGTACGGAAAGGCAAACCCGGTTGATGCCTTAGACGTTTTAGGCAAATACGTCAGAAACACCCATTGCAAGGACGGTCTTTTCCCAACAACAGGTTTGGAGCTTGGTAAGGAGGTTTCGGTAGGAACGGGTAGAGCCGACTTCCCTAAAATCATAGAAAAACTGAAAGCACTTAACTATAACGGCGCCCTCATAATAGAGCGGGAGCACGCCGGAGATAAGCAGGTGCAGGATATTATTACTGCAAGGGACATCTTGACATCTTTATTATAAATTGTAAGGCGGTTACAATATGAATATTTTAGCAATCGGTTGCCATCCCGATGATTTGGAAATAGGCTGCGCCGGAACCTTAATTAAATATGTAAAGCAAGGTCATAAAGTGTTTATGTGTCACATAACCAATGGTAATATGGGGCATGTTATAATTAAGCCGGAGGAGCTTGGTTTTATACGAAATAAAGAAGCGGCGAACGCCGCCAAAATAATCGGGGCAGAACATATTTCCTTGGATATTGGTGATGATGCGCCGGATATGTTTAGTCCTGAGACAGAAGAAAAAATTATGGAGGTCATACGTTTTGCAAGCCCGGACGTTATAATTACCCATAACGAAACGGACTATTCAGCCCAACATGAAGGGGTTTGTGCTGCAGTAAAAAGCGTTTCCTTCGGAGCAACCGTACCCCATATTATTACAAAATCACCTCATACAACCATTATTCCACCTGTATTTTATATGGATACTCTTTCGGGAGTAGGTTTTATTCCAACGGAATATGTAGATATTTCGCAGGAAATAGAGCAAAAACTGCAGGCTCTTGCTTGTCACGAAACCCAGATTAAATGGATGGCCGACCACGATAACATCGACTTTTTGGACTTCGTGCGAACATGCAATAAATATAGAGGTTTACAATGCGGCGTTCCTTATGCTGAAGGGTTTAGGCAGTATATGGCTTGGCCAAGGCTAAAAACCCAAAGAATGCTGCCATAATAATCAAAATTATTAGGGGGGAAATGTTTGAATCTGCTGGATACAATAAAAGGTTCCCATGTAGAAAACTATTATCCAAAAGGATGGGATTTGGAAAAAATATTAGCCTGCTGCAGCCATAAGCCGGAGGATATGTTAGAAAGACAGCCTTTTTGGCATAAGGATTTTACGCCGGTAATGTGCGCTGATTATAATGCCTTTGACGTAAAGTTTGGCCATGAAATTGCGCTTACTATTAAAGAAGCCAAAGACAAAAACGAAAAGCTGGCTGTGATTTTCCCGGTAGGGCCTATGAACATGTACAAATGGGCAGTGTTTTTCCTTAAAGAATGGAACGTGTCCTGTGACCATGTTTTCGGCTTTAATATGGACGAATGGTGTGACAGCGAAGGAAACGAAATAGACATGAACACACCCGGCGCCTTTAGAAAGGCCATGATGGAAGCTTTCTACAACCCGTTGGGTCAACTTGCCCCGCCGGAAAACCAGCGGAACTTTGCAACAAAAGAATGTCTTCCTACATATGCCGAAAAAATCAAGGCTTTAAAAGCCGAGGGCGCAAAGCTCGTCACTATTTTCGGCATAGGCAGATGCTTTCATATTGCTTTTTGGGAGCCGCATTTTGCAGAGGATTTTAATACCGTTGAGGATTGGAAGGCTGCTACTCACCGTATCGCCGCAAAGTTAAACCCACTTACTATTGAGCAAAACGCCATGTGGTGGTTTAAAAGCCTTATTCCGGCTGTGCCTGCTAGGGCAAATACAATAGGCCCCGGCTTGTTCTTACAGTCCGATAAAATAATCGGCGGCTGTTTTGGTGATACTGCGGCTATGAATTTGTGGGTAACGTTCCGCCATTCGCCGTCTATTTGGATTCCATCGACCTTTATGCCGACTAAACCCGGCAAGCTGTTCTTTACAAAAGACGCTGCCGTGCCGTTGGTTACTGATGCTTTTACCGACCAGGCGTAGGCAAAATGTTTAACAAGTGTTTTATGTTGACAAATCGGAGCAACTGATATATAATGTAAAAAGTATACAATATATATACATAACATTGCGTACAATTTATGTATATTGCAACATGCTTTTAGTGTTAAGCAGAAAATTGACGGGTATCA
>CAZEYG010000200.1:0-4615 GCA_964516575.1 uncultured Defluviitaleaceae bacterium | reverse complement strand
GTTATTTAATCAATTCTGCCGTTTGGTTAATCAGCTTTTCATAACGATTTCCAAAGGAATCAATTACATCAGGCGAGTTAATGTCGATATTAGCAAGCTTAAATATTTCATCCGGTTTACCGCTGTCGGCGGCTTTTAGAAAAGCGATATAACCCTCTACCGCATTGGGTTCACCTGCAATTATGCGCTCTGCTATGTCGCAAGCAAAAGAAATAGATGTAGCGTATTTATATACGTAGTGATTAAAATAGAAATGCGGTATACGAATCCAGCCGTACTTTTCTTCCTCTGTAAGGACTATTGCGTCACCATTATATTTTTTAATTAAATCAATCCAAATCTGATTCAAATCGGCTTCTGTGAAAACGCCACCCTTTTCTACTATATCGTATATTTTATATTCAAATTCGGCAAACATTGCTTGAGTGAAAAAAGTGCCGTTTAAAAGGTCCATCTGTTCGTTTAAAAAGAAAAGGCGTTCAGCGTCGTTTTTAGCGTTTTTATACATATAATCTGCCAAAAGAAGCTCATTCAGCGTTGAAGCAACTTCGGTTGTAAATATAGTAGGGTTACCGTCGTATAATGACTCCTGTGCTTTGGCGCCCATTGTTTGGTGAACAGCATGACCAAGCTCATGCGCTAAGGTTGAAACACTGTTATAGTCGTCTGTATAATTCATTAATATAACCGAATGGCCCGGAGCGTTTGCCGAATAAGCGCCGGATTCCTTGCCTTCTTTTGGGTAAACGTCAATCCAGCGTTCATCAAAGGCACGTTTAAGCATATTTACATATTCCTCACCAAGAGGCGCAAGCGCTTTTATTAAGATGTCCTTTGCTTCCTCGTATGTATAGGAATTAGTAACATCTTCAGAAATAGACAGCGCTAAATCAGACATATACATGTTTTTCAGACCTAAGGTTTCCTTCCTTAATTCCATATACTTGTGGTTTAAAGGAATGGCCTTTTCAGCGGCCTTCATCAGCGTATTATAAACTGTAGACGGCGCTTCTTCTGCTACAATGCTCATTTCCAATGATGAGTTATATTTAAATAATTGAGCAGAAGCAACATTAAGCCTTATGCTGTTATAAAGATTTTGTGCAAAAATATTTTTAAACTGACCGAATGTATTGGTATAAGCCGTTCTCATCTCAAGCCGCTTATTTTGGTCTTTTTCGTCCTTTATAATGGCCGTATAAGCGCTTGGCCTTAATGTAACCTTATCACCCTTACTGGTTGTAACCTCGGGCCATATTATGTCAACATAAAGCAGCTTATTAAATGCTTCAAACAAACCACTTCCGGGTTGCAACGTATTAATAGCTTGAAGAACCTCATCAGAAGGCATGTGTTCCATTTCGTCTCTGAATCTTCTAAGCTCATTATAATATGGCTTCATATTTTTATCAGCCAACAGCTTTTCCCAAAAAGCAGCAGACTTGCTCTTAAGCCCATCCATTACGGAAAGGTTAACGCTGTTGTATTCCTTAAAAACCATTTCAAAATAATTCCTTTGTTGAGCGGCGCTTTGTGAGGCAATGTCAACACTTGTTAAACAGGATGTATAGACATTGGCGCCGAATAAAATCTCATAAGCCTTTTCTCTTAAATCCAAATATTCCTTAACCTTACTTATACTGTTCATTCTTCCGACATATTTTGCCATTTCGTTAATTATGCCGTAACATTCCTCTAATTTGTTTTTTAAGTCAGCCTCATTTTCAAATAAAAAGGTCATGTCCCATTTATAGGCTTCGTCTTGAGCAAACACAGTAAGCCCGTTTGAGCCTAAGACAACCAAAACAAATGCTAAAAAAATAGCCAAAAACCTGTTTTTAAGTTTCACTCCACTTCACTCCTTTTTAGTATTCTAGTTTGTTTACAAAGTAATTATGCAAAACGTGCGCCAAAGGCAAGATAAGCATTTATAAATTTATCAAGGTTTCCGTCCATAACGGCTTGAACGTTACTTATTTCGGTGTTGGTACGGTGATCCTTAACAAGGCTGTAGGGGTGAAAAACATAAGAGCGAATTTGGCTGCCCCATGCTATCTCCTTTGTTTCGCCTCGTATATCCTGAACCTTTTCCATCTGTTCATCCAGCTTTTGCTTGTATAATTTAGCCTTTAACATCTTCATAGCTCTGTCCCGGTTTTTATGCTGGGAACGCTCGTTTTGGCATTGAACTACGGTGTTTGTCGGTATGTGAGTAATGCGGATTGCAGATTCCGTTTTATTAACGTGCTGACCGCCGGCGCCGCTTGACCTGTAAGTATCAATCCTAAGCTCCTCAGGCAGAATTTCAAACTCAATGCTGTCGTCAAGCTCTGGCATAACATCACATGAGGCAAAGGACGTATGCCGTCTGCCTGAGGAATCAAAGGGTGATATTCTCACAAGCCGGTGAACACCCTTTTCACATTTCAGGTAACCGTAGGCGTTTTCTCCGTTCATCTGCATTGTAACAGATTTAATACCAGCGTTTTCACCAGGCAGATAATCCAAAACCTCTACGGAATAACCCTTTTCTTCCGCCCATCTGGAATACATTCTAAAAAGCATAGAAACCCAGTCGCAGGCTTCCGTACCTCCTGCTCCGGCGTGGAGGGTAAGTATTGCGTTGTTTCCGTCATATTCCCCGCTTAATAGAGTTTGTATACGCAGCTCTTCATATTCGGAAACAAAGGTCTTACTAAGCTTTTCACATTCAGAAATAATTTCCTTTTCCTGTTCCTCTATGCCTAATTCTACAAGGGTTATTAAGTCCTCATAATCCCCTGCCAGCGTTTCAAACTGCTGAACCTTGTTTTTAAGCCCCTTTAGCTGCTGCAGTATTTTTTGGGAATAGTCCATGTCGTTCCAAAAATCAACCCCGGCCGAAAGAGCCTCAAGCTCCGTTATTTTTGCCTTTGCTCCTGCAACGTCAAAGAGAGTTCCCCATTTCCGTAAGTTTCTGCCTATATGGCGATAAATCCTGCTTTAATTGCTCAAGCTCCAACAAATTAAACACTCCTAAACTCCATGACACTGCTTGTATTTTTTGCCGCTGCCACATGGGCAAGGCTCGTTCCGTCCAATCTTTGCTTCCTTACGCTTAATGGGTGCTTTTGAGGCCGAATCGTCCATGTTAGTGCTCATGTCCTTAGCGACCTTCTCCCGCTCCATCTGAGCTTGCATACGAACGTTAAACATGCTTCGTACAGTATCAAGCTGTATATTATTACTTAGTTCATCAAACATATCGTAACTAAGGAACTTGTATTCCAAAAGCGGATCTTTTTGTGCATATGCTCTTAAGGAAATACCCTGGCGCATCTGATCCATATCGTCGATATGATCCATCCACTTTTGGTCAACCACCCTAAGCATAATAATACGCTCTATTTCCCGCATACGCTCAGGGGTAAACTCCTCTTCCCGGGCGTTATATATTTTAACAGCTTCCTCGTAAAGGTTTTCTATAAGCCCGGCTTTTGTGACTGTTTCCATGTCCTCCTTAGACAACACTACGGACATTTTATGATAAATTGGCAATAAAAATTCATTGAGCCCTAAAATATCCCAATCTTCAGGATAATCTGTTTGGCCTGTATAAAGGGTAACGGCTCTTTCGATAACGCTTTTAAGCATATCCAAAATGTTTTCCTTAAGGTCGGCGCCTTTAAGAACCTTCATACGCTCGCCGTAAATTATTTCACGCTGCTCGTTCATAACCCGGTCATATTCCAAAAGATGCTTACGAATGCCGAAGTTATTGCCTTCTACTTTCTTTTGGGCGTTTTCGATAGCTTTTGTAAGCATACTATGCTCAATAGGCTCATCTTCGGCTAAACCCATAGTATCTATAAGCTTCATAACACGTTCGGAGCCAAAAAGCCGCATAAGCTCATCTTCAAGGGAAATATAAAACTGGGAATGCCCCGGATCCCCTTGACGACCGGCACGGCCTCTTAGCTGGTTATCTATACGTCTGGACTCGTGGCGTTCCGTGCCAACAATTTTAAGGCCGCCTAAATCCTTAACGCCCTCGCCAAGCTTAATGTCCGTACCACGACCGGCCATGTTTGTTGCTATTGTAACAGCGCCCATCTGCCCGGCTTTCGCCACAATCTCCGCTTCACGCTCATGATACTTAGCGTTAAGCACCTGATGCGGAATACCTGCTTTTTTAAGCAAGGCACTTAGCTGCTCGGATTTGTCTATGGTAATTGTACCTACAAGAACCGGCTGCTTGTTTTTATAGGATTCCTCTATGTCTTTAACAACCGCCCTAAACTTTCCGGCTTCGGTACGATAAACAAGATCCGACAGGTCACGTCTGACAACCGGCTTGTTTGTGGGTATTGCAATAACGTCCATGCCATAAATCTGGCGGAACTCGTTTTCTTCCGTTAACGCTGTACCTGTCATACCGCTTTTTTTGCCGTAGCGGTTAAAGAAATTTTGAAAGGTTATGGTTGCAAGGGTTTTACTTTCTCTGTTGACCTTGACGTTTTCCTTAGCTTCTATTGCTTGATGTAAGCCGTCGGAATAACGTCTGCCGGCCATTAAGCGGCCGGTAAATTCATCGACAATAACAATCTCGTTGTTTTGTACAACGTAGTCCTTGTCA
>CAZEYG010000199.1:0-4618 GCA_964516575.1 uncultured Defluviitaleaceae bacterium | reverse complement strand
ATTACGGAATTAAATACAGAGCCGAATATTTCGCAGCCTTCGGATATAAGGCTTGTGCGTACTTCGGATGAAGGCCCGGTATAAATAGGGGGTTGATGGTCGGAGTCCGTATAGATTTGCCAGAAATCTTCGTAAAGATTAAAGTCGGGCAGAGCACGAATAAGCTCCATATTCGCCAGCCAATAAGACTCTATCGTGCCTACATCCTTCCAATAATCCTTAAACCGGTAAGCAAACATACGCATATTCTCTGAAAGCATCATAGGAATGATATGTTTACCAAAGTCACTGTCCCCGTGGACCTTGCTGTCTCGTATTAAAGCGTCCTTTAACGTCTGCCAGTTAAATATGTAAATACCCATAGACGCCAGGTTGCTTTTTGGGTTTGGCGGTTTTTCTTCAAATTCATAAATTTTGTCGTTTTCATCGGCGTTCATTATTCCAAAGCGGTTAGCCTCCTCCATAGGCACCTCTAAAACGGCTATAGTAACGTCGCATGAATTTTTCTTATGGAAATCCAACATTTTGGAATAATCCATCTTGTAAATATGGTCCCCGGAAAGAATAAGCACACATTCAGGGTCATAAGAGTCTATATAGTTAAGATTTTGAAAAATAGCGTTTGCAGTACCCGAATAAAACTCGCCGGAGTCTCCTTTAACATGAGGCGCTAGTATTGTAACGCCGCCGTTTTTACGGTCTAAATCCCAAGGGATGCCAATACCTATATGGCGGTTTAAGGATAAAGGCTCGTATTGGGTTAAAACACCAACTGTATCAACGCCAGAATTAATACAGTTGCTCATGGGAAAATCAATAATACAATATTTTCCGCCAAAGGTCACGGCGGGTTTTGCTTTTGTTGTAGTTAAAACACCAAGTCTGCTTCCTTGACCGCCCGCTAAAAGCATTGCAATCATTTCTTTCTTTCGCATAACAATCACTCCCTTATTAAGGTAAAAGCCAAAGCACGAGTAATCAAATAATTTGCGATAAACGGAGTTTCAATAATTAAAAATTTGCAACTGACTTTGTACGAATAGTATACCATAGTCAGAATTAATAATTCAATAAATTATTAACAAAATACATATATTTTAGCAACTTTTTCAAAACAATTGCATATTTTTTAATGTTATAGTCAATTATTAGATAAGGCTTTTTTTGGTAATATTATAACGGCAATTAATATGTCATTAATTTTGCCGGCGTAACCCCCCTAGGAGCTTTAAGACTCCGTTAAGGGCTAATAGTTAAGGTCATAATTCAACTCTTTGTTAGCGAGGTATGTGTACATGCAGAAAATAGATCTATCAAGTTATAAATATATTCATTTTATCGGTATCGGTGGTATAAGCATGAGTGGCCTGGCAGAAATCCTTTTCTTAAAAGGTATTAAGGTAACAGGCTCTGATGTTTCCAATAGCGATATAATAAGCCATTTGGCGGATATTGGTATTGAGGTTTTTATACCACACAACAAAAACAGCATAAGGGATAACATTGACCTTGTTGTATATACCGCTGCCATAAAAGCAGACAATCCTGAGCTGGTTGCAGCCAAAGAAAAAAATATACCGGTAATAGACAGGGCTATGCTCTTAGGCGCTATGATGGAAGGTTATGGCTGTCCCATATGTGTTTCTGGTACACACGGCAAAACATCCACTTCCTCTATGATTAGCGAAATACTTATGTGCGCCGGAGTAGACCCTACGGTTACCGTAGGCGGCGTAGTAGCCTCAATAAACAGCAGCTTCCGCATCGGAGCAAAGGATTATCTCGTGGCGGAGGCATGTGAATATTTTGATAGCTTTTTGCGGTTCTACCCAAAGGCAGGAGTGATTTTAAACGTAGAGGCAGACCACTTGGACTATTTCAAAACCGAGGAAAACGTTCTTAAATCATTTAAGGGTTTTGCTCTTAATGTTAAGCCTGATGGTGTGCTTGTAGTCAACAGGGGGATAAAAGGTTTTGATGAGCTTATAAAAGGTGTCGGCTGCCGAATTGTAACCTTTGGGGATTCAAAGGCACAAGGGGCTGATTGGTATCCCGAAGATGTAAGATTTAATGATAAAGGTTTTTCCAGTTTTAATGTTATGCAGGGAAGTCAGAAAATATGTACACTTTTTTTGCAGGTTATCGGTATGCATAATGTTATGAACGCTGTAGCCGCTTTCGCTGCTGCTTTTGAGCTTGGCATAGATAAGGAAAGTATTATTAAGGCGCTTTCTGCTTTCCGCCCGGCTAAAAGGCGTTATGAGCGAAAGGGCTGTATTAACGGAGTTACGGTAGTTGACGATTATGCCCATCATCCGACGGAAATAAAAGCTACGCTGGAAGGGGCAAGCAAAAGCGGACATAATAAAATATTCTGTGTTTTTCAGCCGCATACCTACACACGGACGTATAATTTGCTGGAGGAGTTTTCAACCGCCTTTGATAAGGCAGATGAAGTATTACTTGTTGATATTTATTCGGCTAGAGAAAAGGATACGGGTATTGTCCATTCCCGTGATTTAGTTGAAAAAATAAATATATATAATAACAATTTGTGTAAAGCTAGATATTTTCCATCTTTTGCAGACGTCGAAAAATATTTATTAAATAAATGTATCCCCAATGACCTGTTGATAACTATGGGCGCCGGAGACGTCTATTTAATAGGCGACAACATATTATCAACAAAGTTATAAACATTATCCACAGTTTTCTTCCCTAATGAACCAAAACGGTTATCAACACAATAATCTACATCCACGTATAATAATTAACGCTCCAAAACCCCGAATTGTCGGGGTTTTGCTTTATTTGCACAAATATTTTGACAATGGTAAAAACCCTATTTATAAAGGCTTTCTGATATCGGAAATATTTTGCGCCTTAAATGTTTTAATAAAAAAACGGCAGTGTTTAGGGTTTTTTGGCCGGTTAACAGACTATTTATGGGGTCGCTTAAAAGAACCATTGAAATACGGTTTTTAACAATCTTTTATCTACAGGGTTATCCACAGGCTGTTAGCTTATTAGGTTATGTTTTGCTATGGAAATAAGAAAAGGTTTATGTTATAATATTAGGGTGGTAGTGAAAAAGCATGTTTTTCACTACCCGGGTAATACTCAAAAACCAAAGAGCCAGTATTAAAATGTAAAATGTAAAAAGTCATAAGTGAAAAGCAAAAGGAAACGGAGATTAACATGTCAATCATTAGCCTAAACGCAAATAAAAATTTAACTGCAACAGCCATACCCAATTTATTTATTGATAATTTTATGGGTAAAGCAAATGCAGCTTTTGTTGTTGTATATATATTTTTCTACAGACATTATATGTCAGGTAATTCAAGCCTTACGATAAAGTATGCGGCTGAAAGCCTGAATCTTTTGGAATCCGATGTTATAAACAGCTTTAAATATTGGGAAAAAGAAGGCTTAATTAAGATTGACAGAAAAGATGACGACTACGAGATTAACTTTCTGCCTTTTGCTGAGTATGAGCCGGAAAAGCCCTTTAAACTTATTCATACGGACAAGTTTAATATCGGAGATGAAAGGTTGCCTGAAAAGGAACATGAAAAAGAGTCTTGTGACGTCGCAATAACAGATAACGCTGAGGTGACGGCCGAATGTATAACCATAAAGGAACGGCCCAAATATTCGCCTCAAGAGCTTGAAATCTATAAAAAAGAAAGCAAGGACATAAGCCTATTGTTTTCAACAGCCGAAAAGGTTATCGGAAAATACCTGACATTTAACGATTTAAGCGCCATATTCGGCTTATACGACTGGCTTAGGCTGCCCCTTGAGGTTATTACGCTTTTGCTTAGTTATTGCGCCGATAACAACCACCGAAGCATAAGGTACATAGAGCGGGTTGCCATAGATTGGGCTGAAAACGGCATAGATACCGTTGAAAAGGCAAACAGCTACATAAAGAAGTTTAACGTGGACTACCGTGAAATTTTAAAGGCCTTTGGCAACAGCGACAGAAACCCTACGCCTGCTGAAATCAAATATATGCAAAAATGGCTTACTGAATTCGCTATGCCTCTTAATTTGGTGCTTGAAGCCTGTGACAAGACTATTATGCAAATAGGCAAGCCCCGCCTTTCCTACACCGATAAAATCATTACAGGCTGGTTTGAAAACGGTGTTACGACTATAGAGCAGGTTAGGGCGCTGGAGGAGCAATTTGCCGAGCAAGCTTCGGCTAAACGTGCCTCAAAAGAAGAAGCCAAGAAACCTGTGGCTAAGACTAACAAGTTTGTTAATTTCAAGCAGCGAAGCTGGGATTATGAGCAGATAGAAAAAATGGAACGTAAATATTTGGAGAATAGCTTGTCCTAGGGGAAACTGGTTTTCACTAGCGTGGGTAAATTTCAGGTGAAAAAATGAGTTATAAATCAGCATATAAAGAAGTAATGCGGTATTACGACAGGCAACAGGCGGAAGCAAGAGCTAAATTTGAGGCAAGGCAAAGAGAGCTTTACGATAAAATCCGTGACCTTGAGCTTATAGACGACAGGTTGCGGTTAACAGGTGTTTACATTACAAGGGCAGCCATAGAAGGCGGCGAAATTTTGGCGCTTAAGGATGAGGTTAACAGCTTAAAAGCCGA
>CAZEYG010000198.1:3556-4634 GCA_964516575.1 uncultured Defluviitaleaceae bacterium | reverse complement strand
TTAAAAACATAGTTTGCTCTAAGGGTATGACAGGTTTTTTCTTTGACGACCAAAGAGCAATTAAAAAAGGCGCTGTTAACGACGGCGCGGCATATATCGGCACGCCCCAGACAGACGGCTTTTCTGCTGTCCGCCAAGCTGGCGAATCCATATCGGTTATGATAATTCTCGAGGACGGTCAAATAGCCTATGGCGATTGCGCCGCAGTGCAATATAGCGGCGCAGGCGGCCGTGACCCGCTGTTTTTAGCTAACGATTTTATCCCGATTATCGACAAATACGTATCCCCAGAGCTTATCGGCAAAGAAGCGGATAACTTCCGTGAGCTTGCCGAAATGATTGAAAAAATAACAGTAGACGGCAAAAAACTGCACACTGCTATCCGCTACGGCGTAAGCCAGGCTATCCTTGACGCCGTTTCTAAGGCTAAAAAAATGCTTATGTGTGAAGTTATCGCAAAGGAATACGGCACAAAAGTTACCGACAAACCTATCGACATATTTACCCAATCCGGCGACTCACGTTATGATAACGTAGACAAAATGATAATGAAATGCGCCCAGGTTTTACCCCACGGCCTTATCAACAACGTAAAAACAAAGTTAGGTGAAAAAGGTGAGCTGCTTCTCAGTTATGTTGAATGGTTAAGAGAGCGTATATTAAAGCTAATGATTGATGAAAGCTACAACCCCGTTCTTCATATCGACGTTTACGGCACAATCGGCCAGCTTTTCGGCAACGATAACTACGAAGCAATTGCCGATTATCTCAAAACCCTTGGGGAAGCGGCAAAACCCTTTAAGTTACGTATTGAAGGTCCTATGGATGTTGAGGAACGAAAGCTTCAAATGCTTGCGCTTAAAGAAATTACCCGCATAATCGATGAGCGCGGCATAAACGTTGAGATTGTAGCCGACGAATGGTGCAATACTCTTGAGGACATACAATATTTTGCAGACAACAAGGCCGGTCATATGGTTCAGATTAAAACTCCTGACCTTGGAGGTATAAACAACATAGTCGAAGCAGTTTTATACTGCAAGGAAAAAGGCGTAGGCGCTTATCAAGGCGGCACATG
>CAZEYG010000198.1:0-3546 GCA_964516575.1 uncultured Defluviitaleaceae bacterium | reverse complement strand
AACGAGACCGATCGTTCGGCTCAAGTATGCGTGAATATAGCAATGGCAACGGAACCCACACAGATTTTAGCTAAGCCTGGCATGGGCGTAGACGAAGGTTATATGATTGTATACAACGAAATGCAGCGTATTCTTGCTTTAATGAAGTCAAAGTCCGGTACAGTATAATTAAAAGGCGGTGATTGATATGAAACAAGGAGAAAAACGAACAAAAGAAGAATTCAGGATTTTATCCACAACTGCTATTTTAGGTTATGGCTTCCCTGTAAGCTCCTTTGAAGAGGGTATGAAAAGAAAGCCCCATTTAATAGCTGTTGACGCTGGTTCCAGCGACCCGGGGCCCTATTACCTTGGCGCCGGCATATCTTTTACAGACTACGGCGCTGTTAAGCGTGATTTGGAGATTATGCTTTGCGCTGCTGTTGAAAGTAATATTCCCGTTGTCATAGGCTCAGCAGGTGGCTGCGGCGGCAGGCCACACCTTGAATGGAACAAAAAAATCATAGAAGAAATTGCGTCTGAAAACAACCTTCATTTTAAACTGGCCACAATCGACGCAGAAGTATCTAAGGATCATGTTCTTGCAGAGCTTAAAAAGGGCAAGGTTAAACCTCTTGAACCGGCTAAGCCACTTACAGAGGAAAACCTTATGGCGACAACCCGTATCGTCGGCCAAATGGGCGTTGAGCCCATAATATCTGCCCTTGAAGGCGGCGCTCTTGTTGTGCTTGCCGGGAGGACATACGACCCCTCCGTGTTTGCGGCGCTGGCTGTTAAGGAAGGTTATGACAAAGGCCTTGCTATCCACTTAGGCAAAATACTGGAATGCGCCTCCATAGCGGCGACTCCCGGCAGCGGCTCCGATTGTATGTTTGGTTATCTAGGTGAGGATTATTTCCGCCTTGAGCCCCTTAACCCCATCAGAAAATGCACAACCCTATCTGTTGCGGCTCACACCTTATATGAAAAAACTAATCCTTACGTTCTTCCCGGCCCCGGAGGCAGCATTGATCTTACAGATGCTACCTTCACCCAGGAAACAGAAAACACTGTAACAGTCAGGGGAAGTAAGTTTATCCCTCTCGACAAATACACAATCAAGCTGGAAGGCGCTAAAAACACCGGCTACCGAACAGTAACAATAGCCGGAACAAGAGACCCGGTTATGATAAGCAAAATAGACGACATTATAAAAGGCGTAAAGGAACGTGTAGCCGACAACTTTAAAAACATAACCTTTGAGTATTATCTTGACTTTAAAATATACGGACGTGACGGCGTAATGGGTGCGCTAGAGCCGGTTAAGGAAATTAACTCTCATGAGCTTGGTATAGTTATAGAAGCCGTTGCAGACACGCAAGACCATGCAAATACAATTTTAGCTTCTGCCCGTTCAACAATGCTCCATTACGGTTATGAAGGGCGGCGGGCAACAGCCGGTAATCTAGCGTTCCCCTATTCCCCAAGCGATTTTAAGGCCGGTCAGGTTTATGTTTTCAGCGTATACCATCTAATAGAGGTTGACGACCCTCTGGAATTGTTTAAGATAGAGTATTTTTCACTATAACATGTTAAGGGAGTGATAATATGACAAAGCTGGTAGACGTAACAGACATTATCCGCAGCAAAAACTCCGGTCCATACGAGCTTACGCTGGACATAATGTTCAGGGATAACGAAACTTTTGAAAAGGTCTGCGCCGCTAACATTATAAACGAAGAGCTTATTTGCGGGCTTTATAAAATAACACCTGATAAAATAATCAATATAGTACACTTTAAGCCGGCAAAAGCCATAAAGGTTACTATCGAAAGAATCATGTGCTCCGGCGATTTGGGTGAAACAGATGTTTACGGCGCTCAACAGCACGCACCTCTTTTAGGCTTTGAGTTTTCATTATAATATTAATAAAAGGAGGCGGTATTTTGCGTGAAATAAATACGGCCGTTATAACAGAAGTAATAGAAAAGCTGTGTATAGACGCTAATTATAATTTAAACGGCGACATAAAATGTGCCTTTCAAAAAGGGGCGGCTAAGGAATCCGCCCCTCTTGCCAAAAACATACTTGATATGCTTATAGAAAACGCCGACATAGCAAAAGACGAGCAAGTGCCTATTTGTCAGGATACCGGCATGGCTGTCATATTTGCTGAAATAGGCCAGGACGTTCATATTACAGGCGGCAGTGTGACAGACGCTATAAACCAAGGCGTAAGGTTGGGTTATGAAAAAGGATATTTGCGTAAATCCGTAGTTAAAGACCCTATCCATAGGGAAAACACTAAGGACAATACCCCTGCCGTCATACATTACGAGATTGTTCCCGGCGACAAAATAACAATACACCTTTCCCCAAAAGGTTTCGGCAGCGAAAACATGAGTGCACTCAAAATGCTCAAGCCTTCCGATGGTATAGAAGGCGTTAAAAGCTTTATAATCGAAACTGTAACAAAAGCCGGGGCAAACCCCTGCCCACCAATAATTTTAGGCATAGGTATAGGCGGGACAATGGAAAAGGCTGCTCTTCTCAGCAAAAAAGCGCTTCTTAGACCATTAGACGCAAAAAACCCGGACGATTACTGGAGCGGGATAGAATCGGAGCTTTTAGACAAAATAAACAGCCTAAACATCGGCCCGGCCGGTTTTGGCGGTTTAACAACTGCTCTTGGCGTTAATATTTTAACATACCCGACACATATAGCCGGTCTGCCTGTTGCCGTAAACATAAGCTGCCATGCAACTCGGCATGTTGAGGCGACCATATAACGGAAGGAGGTATTTATGGAAACTAACAATCGAATAAACCTAAAGACACCTCTGTCAGACGAAGTTATAAAAGGCCTAAAAGCCGGGGATTTAGTGTTTTTAACCGGCGTTATTTACACCGCCCGGGATGCGGCTCATAAAAAGCTAACTGAGCTTATTGAAAAAGCCGAAGAAATGCCCTTTGATTTTAACGGCCAGACTGTTTATTACGCCGGGCCTTCACCTGCAAAGCCGGGTAAGCCAATAGGCTCTATCGGGCCAACCACAAGCGGGCGAATGGACGCATACTCCCCAGCCCTTATAAAAGCCGGCTTAAAATCAATGGTTGGTAAAGGTTTCAGAAGTGACGCAGTAATAGACGCCATCAAGCAACACGGCGGCATATACTTTGCGGCTGTTGGCGGCGCGGCGGCTTTAATGGCAAAATGTGTAAAGAGCGCTGAGGTTATAGCCTTTGAAGAGCTTGGAACAGAAGCAATACGAAAGCTGGAGGTTGAGAACCTTCCCCTTATCGTAGCTGTAGACAGCAAAGGAAATGATTTTTATAAGCTAAAAACTGTTTAGCCGACAGCTTCATAACAGGGGAGGTTTTGATATGGTAATAAATCTTGACCTGTATCAATCGGTGGCTATGGCTGTTGTTGTGTTTTTCTTAGGCCAGTTCGTAAAAAACAAAGTGCCTGTTATAGAAAGGTTTTGTATACCCTCGCCGGTAATTGGCGGTATAATATTCGCCCTTTGCACATTGGCGCTTAATCTTTCAGACACAATGACTGTC
>CAZEYG010000197.1:0-4634 GCA_964516575.1 uncultured Defluviitaleaceae bacterium | reverse complement strand
TATGGCTTTTGGCTTAAAATCAAAGCCTGGAAAAATGCGTTGCATTACAGGCAAACATCGGGGGTTTACTTGTGTCTTCATTATTATCTACTCCTAAAATTATGCGGGCTAATGCATTAGCGTATGAATTGCTTTCACAGGCGCAAAATGAAAAAGATGCTATTCAAAGCGGCAAACAAGCATTTGCCGCAGTCCTTGATAACTCAGACAGTAATAAAAAGGAGGTTGTTAGTGATATAATTAAAGAGCTCGTTAGAATTAACGATAACATGGCAGGCATAAACGAGCTTTTAATGGAAAAGAGTAAAATTATGTGCAGGCTTGAAACAGCCCTTAATCTAAAAAGATACGCCAAAATTCCGCTTAGAGACATTCAAATAGCAGGATTTTCGGAATTTATGAGTTTTTATAGAACAACAAATTCTAATATAAGAGAAACTCTTAACAAAATAGATCAAGAAAAGAACTTTACAGCTATAAAAGACGAAATCTTACATAAGGATTGTAATTATAAATTAATTTATGAGAAACTGAAAATATTAAACGAATGGCAAAGCGACGTTATAAAACAACTAAAGGAGGTAATAAGCGCAGGTCACGATATTCTAAAGGTTATATAAGGTTAAACTAAAATTATATAACCCCGGAAGCTAAAAGTAGTAAAGCTACCTTTAACTTCCGGGGTTTTGTGTTGCTTAAAGTATTATTACGCCGGCAATTAAATATGACATTAATTTTGCCGACGTAACCCCTTAGGAGCCGCAAGGCTCCGTCAAAGGGGTACTGCCATAGATTATGCAGAAAAAAATGCTTTATTATATATGTTTATTGCAATATAATGGTGATAGAGGGGAGGGGCTTATCTTGAATTACTTGTTGAGAAAGCTCGTAGTATTTATTATCATTTGTATAATGATATGTTCGTTTGGCTATTATGCCGTATGGGCAAAGGATAATGTTAAAAACGAATCAAGCAGTATCACTACCAACGAAGAGCTTAAAGGTAAACGGGTTGGTTACATGATAGGCGGAATATACATAGACCTTTTTAAGCAATTGAATATTGATATCGTTGAGGTTGGGTTTTCAGACATAATGTCTGCCCTTAATGCACTAAGAGCCGGTAAGTCGACGCTGTTCTAACTAATGACCAGGCGGCGGCTGAACTTGCCTTGGAGTACCCTGATTACGTGGTGCTGCCGCCTTATGCCGATATAGCTTCTTGTATGGCAACAAATAAGAATAATAAGGAATTTGGCGACAAAGTTGATGCAGTGGTAGAAAAATTCATGGTTGACGGAACGTTTATAGAAATTGATAAAAAATGGTTTTCAGGTGATGAAAGTAACTATGAATTAGAGCCGGTTACACTTACAGGCAAAAACGGCACCTTTGTAGCGTCGGTATCGGGTATGGACTTTCCGTATACTTTCTATAAGGATAATAAGCTTGTTGGCAGTGAAATAGATATGTATAATCTTATTGCCAAAGAGCTTGATATGGACGTAAGGTTTGAGGTGTTGGATTTTGCCGGAATGCTTGCAGGCATAGCTACCGGCAAGATAGATATAAGTGCAAACGTGGCATATTCGGATGAGCGTGCAAAGATAGTTAGGTTCTCACGTTCATACGATAATTCAAGTAAGGCTGTGGTAATAGTAAAGAAGGCTGAAACAAATCCAGCACAGACGGATTTCTTTGAGAGCATTACCGAGAGCTTTAATAAAACGTTTATTGTGGAAAGCAGATACAAGCTGATAATTGAGGGGCTCATGAATACGATGATTATTTCAATCATGTCCGTGCTTTTGGGCAGCCTGCTTGGTGCATTAATATGCAAGTTACGTATGTCTGCCGTGAAGATTGTAAGTAGCGCTGCAAAATTCTATATCCGTTTGATTCAAGGTATACCAATAGTTTTAATATTAATGATTATGTTCTATATAGTTTTTGCAAAAGTAGAAATAAACCCTGTTTTAGTAGCCATTATAGCATTTGCGCTAAACCTTGCCGCATACTCTTCTGAGATTTTCCGTACGGCTATCGAGGCTACGGACAAAGGGCAGATAGAGGCTGCTTTGGCGCTTGGTTACACCCCAAGAAAGAGTTTTATTAAAATTACTTTACCTCAGGCAATGCGCCATATTTTGCCGATATTTAAGGGTGAGTTCGTTTCACTGGTCAAGACAACCTCTGTTGTGGGTTACATTGCTATTAAAGACTTGACGAAAATGAGTGATATTATCCGTTCCCGTACCTTTGACCCGTTCTTTCCATTGTTTGCGACAGCGGCAATATACTTTATTATTACATATGTATTCATTGCACTACTTAACAAAGTAGAGTTTTCTATTGATCCTATGAAGCGCAAGCGGATTATTAAGGGGGTGAAGGCATGATAAGAGTTGAGGGGTTATGTAAGAGTTTTGGTGATTTGTCAGTCCTTGAGGATGTAAATGTTACAATAGAAAAGGGTGACATAATATCAAT
Organism: uncultured Defluviitaleaceae bacterium; assembly: GCA_964516575.1. Classification (GTDB taxonomy): domain Bacteria; phylum Bacillota; class Clostridia; order Lachnospirales; family WRBF01; genus CAZEYG01. The sequence goes on along the minus strand of CAZEYG010000197.1, from coordinate 2,144 downwards.
CATTGGCCCATCCGGCTGCGGCAAGAGCACGTTTATACGATGCCTTAACCTTCTTGAGAAACCGACAGCAGGGAACATATTTATCAACGAGCAAAATATTCTAAACAGTAACGCAGACGTATCTAAGTTAAGGCAGAAAATGGGTATGGTATTCCAGAGCTTTAATCTTTTTTCACACCTGATGATAATAGAAAACGTCATGCTTGCGCCTGTGGACTTACTCGGTATATCAAAGCAGGAAGCCTTTGACGAGGGGCTTAGATACCTAGCGATGGTTGGCCTTGAAAACAAGGCATATGCCTTTCCCAATGAGCTTTCCGGCGGCCAGAAGCAACGAGCCGCAATCGCACGTACGCTTGCCATGAAGCCGGAAATAGTATTGTTTGACGAGCCTACATCCGCTCTTGATCCAACTATGGTTGGGGAAGTATTGGCAGTTATTCGTAAGCTGGCAAAAGAGGGTATGACTATGATGATAGTAACCCACGAGATGAAGTTTGCTTATGATGTCAGTACAAAGGTATTTTATATGGATGAAAAAGGGATTTATGAGTTTGGCAGTCCCGAGCAGATTTTTAATAACCCTACGAAACCGAAAACCAAAACCTTTATTAATAAGATATCCTCTATCGGATACTTATGCAGCGGTAAAGGTTTTGACCTATATGAGCTTAATAATAAGCTGGAAACATTTCTTGCAAAGCTGATGATTCCCAGCAAACAGATAATGGAGTTTACGCTTGTGACAGAGGAGCTTTTATACGGGATAATATTTGCTAAATATCCGAATACAAATGTGGATTACCTTTTTGAATATTCCGATAAAACTGGCAATTTTAGTATGAGTGCCCAGTTTAAAGCTGATAACTTCGATATTAATAATAATGATAATATGATTTCGCTTTTAATCATAAAGAAGTATAGCAAGGCTCTTACAGCAACCGGTAATCAAGGCAGGCAGGTTATTAGGATAGAGTTCTAACCATGTCATTATTACTCTAAAATGCCTCGTTCTATGTTATCCCATAAAAAGAACTCGCTGCTTGGCGAGTTTTTTTTAGAACATTACGGCGAAATTAATACTGTGTTAATATAAATTTCTAACCTTAAACTGCTGTTCGGCTTCCCGGCGTTGGTCTTTTTTTGCTATTGTTTGGCGTTTGTCATAGTCTTTCTTGCCTTTGGCAAGACCTATATCCAGCTTGACAAGGCTTCTGCTAAAATATATTTTTGTAGCGACTATGGTATAACCTTCTTTGGTTACTGCTCCGTTCAGCTTGTTTATTTCTGATTTATGCAAAAGCAGCCGCCTTACTCTTAGCGGGTCCTTGTTAAAGATATTACCGTTTTCGTATGGGCTGATATGCATTCCTTCAATAAAAGCTTCACCATTACGTATTTTAATGTAACTTTCCTTTAAATTACACTTGCCTTCTCTAAGAGACTTTACTTCAGTGCCTGAAAGCTCTATGCCTGCCTGAAAGGTTTCTTCTATAAAGTAATCATGAAAAGCCTTCTTGTTATTAGCTATCAGCTTTTGGCTGTTTTTATCCTGCATTAAGCATACCCCCTTGAATATATTACCCCGGCTGTGAAAAACATCATTTCTAACTGCCGCCCCTTTGACGTAACCTTGCTGCTCCTAAAGGGGTTTACGATGGCAAAATTAATGACATATTTAGTTGCCACAGTAATAGTATACTATAAAGTATTGCCGGTCTTCAAAGGTTTTTTACAATACGCCAAAAGATTAGTTAATTTGTTAGTTACAAAAAAGAGATTGTGAAAGACACAACCCCCAAACACTTTTAACTTATTATTTACTTAAAAAATATTTTAAATGATTCAGTGATCTTTGTGTAACAATCTACGCATATGTCGAAGGAATGAACTTCATTATCATAAGGTGAAAGATATCCCCAGCGCTTTTCAATAGACAGGTAGTCCTCAAGTTTGCCGTTTCCGGTTTTCTTAATGTGCTCTCCGCAGCAATTGCAAACAACGCTTTCAATCTCGTTGACTGAAACAATGGAAGATTTATAATTTCTCAAGCATATCCCTCCCGGCAATTAGCAAACAAATCAAAGCTACATAATTATTGCTCTTTGTCTTATAATATTGTATTATACAGTAAAGAAAATCCT
>CAZEYG010000196.1:0-4668 GCA_964516575.1 uncultured Defluviitaleaceae bacterium | reverse complement strand
TAAAGATTTTTTTAATCAACTCTTTATCGCTTATTTCACCCTTATAAAAAATCTTATCCTTAACAAACCTGTTTCTTCCGGATACTAACGAATCCAAAATTACTACCTCATACCCGTAATCAATCAGGGCTGCACAAATTGCACTTCCGATAAACCCGGCGCCGCCGGTAACTAATATTTTCATATTAACACAACCTTTGTTTTGATGCCAAGCCGGTACAAAAACCCCGGCGTCTGACAGTCGCAAGCGACTCTTAGACGCCACCCCTTCAAAAAAGGGGATTACGCCGGCAAGTTTATTGAGATAATTAAGTGCCAGCGTAATAAAACATACCTACTCTACCCTAGAAGTATTTTAATCTATAATTATGCTATTGACAATATATTTTACATAAAATTTAGCTGCTAATTTTCTAAACAAATTATTACACCATTCGAGCTATTTCTTTTTTTAACCTGCTAATTATCTTTTTCTCTAGACGTGATATGTAGGATTGTGAAATACCGAGTAAATCAGCCACTTCTTTTTGTGTCATCTCTTCTGTGTTTGAGTTAAGTCCAAATCTAAGCTCTACAATTCTTTTTTCCCGCTTCGACAGCTTTTCCATAGCCTTATCCAAAAGCTCCTTGTCAACCTCGTCCTCTATATCCCTGTAGATAATGTCTACGTCTGTGCCTAAAATATCCGAAAGCAAAAGCTCATTACCTTCCCAATCCACGTTAAGGGGTTCGTCTATTGACACTTCACTTTTTGTCCTTGTGTTTCTTCTTAAAAACATTAAAATTTCGTTTTCAATGCACCGTGAGGCATATGTAGCAAGTTTGATTTTCTTTTCTGTTCTAAAGGTGTTTATTGCCTTAATCAGCCCAATAGTACCTATTGATATTAAATCCTCAACGTTAACGCCGGTGTTTTCAAATTTTCTTGCAATGTACACAACAAGCCTTAGATTTCTTTCAATAAGTACTCTTTTAGCGTGCATATCCTCGTTTGTTCCAAGCTTTATAAGCAAACCGGCCTCTTCTTCGGAATTAAGGGGCGAAGGCAAAACCTCACTCCCGCCGATATAGTATATAGTTTTATCTTCTTCATTAAGTATAACAAATGGCTTTAATCTTTTGCACATAATCCAAAACATTTTTGCTAATAACATTTTACTTACCTCCCTAGCTTATAGCTTCTGCTCCCAGCAGTCCTTGATATTTACCGTCGCTTGTAAGCGAAAAGTTATATATACCGATAATAGCGTTATTTAATATCATAACATTATCATCGTTTATTATCTCAACCTTATCCGGCCTAAAGCCGCAAAGCATACCGTTTTGCTTACCTATGCTTGCAAAAGGTATCATTCTTATTCTCGTCCAAAAGTCACTTTCGGTTACTGTCCCGGCTAGTAAGTACAAATCATTTTCACGATTCTCATAAAATATTACCTTAACATTATCGGGCAGAAAGCCTTTAACAGCATTAAACTCAGCTATAATAACCGGTGAATTGCTAACAGGGTCGCGAAGAGTATTACCCGTATCCAACAACGCATTAAATGTAACGTCGTTTTTTGCGTAGTGTATTCTTACAGTATAAAACATTTGCTTGTTTATAACGGTTCTATTAATAAAGCCGTAGCATAGCTTTATTAATATATAAAATGTACATGTTGAAAAGATTAAAATCTTTATGGGAAAATCTTTTACGGCAAACCCAACCATATTACCTACAATGTTTGATATATCCGTAAAATAATATAACGCAAAACCAATACCACCCAAAGAAAAAGCCACTATATGGGACATAAGTATAAGCGTGGCGAATTGTTTAAGGCGCTTTGGGTTAAATGATATTACTACACCAACCATTAAAATAACCATTGCGCCGAATATATTGTAAAATATGTTGAATTCTTTAGTAAAAATAAGAACGCAATATAAAGCAGCCATTACTGAGGCGCCGGATATAAGCCTCAAAAACGAGGCTTTTATCCGGCAAACCTTTGAAACAATAAAAAAAATAAATATGTCCATTACAAAGTTTATAAGACACACGACGTCTGCGTATATTTGCAATTTAACCACCTCCGCAAATAACCGCTGCTTTATTGTCAACGAGGCTCTATTAAGGTTTTATAAGATTATAGTAAATACGTATGAAATAAAATGTCAAAACAACTGAATTGGGTTTAAAAGAATTCGACATAATAATAAGCTCTAACTTATATTCAATCCGTTCATATATCTTTTATCTGCTTCTTCCCAGTTTATAACGTTAAACAAATCATCTATATAGTCGTTGCGCTTATTATAATGCTTTAAATAGTAGGCATGTTCCCATACATCAATCCCAAGTATTGGCTGCAAACCCATCATAAGTGTCGTATCCTGATTATGGGTTGAAGTAAGATTCAGTCTGCCTGACTTATCCATTGTCAGCCAACAGTAACCTGAGCCAAAAACCGACATGCCGCACTTTTTAAATTCTTCCTTGAATTTATCAAAGCTTCCAAAATCCGTATTTATCCTTTCAGCCAGTTTACCGGCAGGTTTTTTGTCCTCATCTCTTGTAGATTGATTTGAAAGCTGATTAAAATAAAACACATGATTAAACACGCCACCTGCATTGTTTAAAACAGGAATTCTTATTTCTTTAGGCAACTCTTTTGAATTTATTATAAGCTCTTGTAATGTCCAAGTTTGGTATTTTGGATAATCCGATAATATTTTATTGAGATTGTCTACATATGTTTGCAAATGCCTGTCGTGATGCAGCTCCATAGTTTTTGCGTCAATAAACGGCTCTAATGCATTATAGGGGTATGGCAGCGGCGGGTTTTTAAAAGGATAACTGTTATTTTTCATTATAATATGCCTCCAAAATAATATTTATTACATTATATTCAGTTTAATGCTAAAATTTTAATTTTTTGAAATAATAAAAATAAGCGTTATAAATTATTACTACCCTACGAGCTTCTTTAAGGAGGTGACCTATGAAAAAACTATCAAAATCGCAATTGGTTAAAATAATAATGAAGGATGCTAAAGAAAATTTATGTGATGAGGAAACAATCCATTTAATTTTAGAAGAGCAAGTAACTCAAGACACAAGCGATAGCGAGGATACCTTTGGACAAAAAGCGGCGGATAAGCTGGCTAACTTTGCCGGAAGCTGGGTTTTTATAATAGGCTTCTCAACGATAATCATAATTTGGATTATAATAAATACAAGGTTTCTGCAAAAACCTTTCGATCCATATCCATTTATTTTATTAAATCTGCTTTTATCATGTGTAGCTTCAGTCCAAGCGCCTTTAATCATGATGAGCCAAAACAGGCAGGAGGAAAAGGACAGGCAAAGAAGCGAAAACGATTATCGCGTAAACTTAAAAACAGAAATTATAATAGAAGATTTACATCAGAAGCTTGATATTGTAATTGAAAACCAAAATAAGATTTTGAGCAGTATTAATGACAAAAATGGGGTTAATGAATAAGAGCTTATCCCTAATTAAACACGAAGTCAGTTTCCGTCATCAAATTTTTACAAGACGAGGAAGCGGCGACGAGTATACTTATGCCATGTATGTGAGTAGCCGCTGACGAAGTAGCAGCGGTTTTTGCATAAGAAAAACAACAAAGGCTGTATCAAATTCTCCTGATACAGCCTTTGCTTGTATTTTTATTATTTTGCGTCTACTTCGGCCATATGGCAGATAAGGTCTACAACCTTGTTTGAATAACCCCATTCGTTATCGTACCAGGCAACCAGCTTAACAAATTTGTCATTAAGAGCGATGCCGGCGGAAGCGTCGAATACGGAAGTACACGGCTCGCCGATGAAATCGGAAGAAACAACAGCGTCCTCCGTATAGGCAAGTATGCCTTTTAATTCATTTTCGGATGCCTTCTTTACTGCAGCTTTAATTTCTTCGTAAGAAACTGACTTTTCAAGACGGCATGTAAGGTCTACTACAGAAACGTTAATAGTAGGGACTCTGAAAGCCATGCCTGTTAATTTACCCTTTAATTCAGGTATAACTTCGCCAACAGCCTGAGCAGCACCTGTTGAAGAAGGAATAATATTCGCTGCGGCGGCACGTCCGCCTCTCCAATCTTTTTTAGAAGGTCCGTCAACAGTCTTTTGAGTAGCTGTTGTTGCATGGATTGTAGACATTAAACCTTCAACTATACCAAAATTGTCGTTTATAACCTTAGCCAGCGGCGCAAGGCAGTTTGTTGTACAGGAAGCATTGGATACTACAACTAAATCCTTAGTATATTTTTCTTGGTTTACGCCCATAACAAACATCTTTGCGTCTTTTGATGGCGCTGAAATAACAACCTTTTTAGCGCCGCCTTTAAGATGAGCGGAAGCGCCTTCCACATTTGTAAACACGCCTGTAGATTCAACAACATAATCTGCGCCGGCTTGTCCCCACGGGATTTCCTCTGGCTTCATGGAGCCAAACACGCTGATTTCATTACCGTTTACTACTAGCTTGCCGTCTTTTGTGCCGATTTCGCCTTTGAAGCGTCCGTGAACAGAATCATATCTAAGCATATAAACCATGTAGTCGAGGTCGATAAACGGGTCGTTGATAGCTACTACCTGCACACCCTTGTTGTCGAGTGAAGCCCGGAAAACAAGTCTTCCTATACGCCCAAAACCAT
>CAZEYG010000195.1:0-4696 GCA_964516575.1 uncultured Defluviitaleaceae bacterium | reverse complement strand
TCTTCTTGCTCTAGGCAGCGATATTTTATTTATACTGGATAAAAAAGGTATTACTAACGATTATTATTCAGTTAAACCCGAGACAAAAGACATTTTTTATATTCATTTGTGGTAAAAATTTATATTCGGCAAATTTAGGGGGAATAGTAACAATGAAAGAAACGCTTACTACGCTTATAACAGAGGAACAGATAGAAGCCCGGTTAAATGAGCTTTCAGAAGAAATCATGAAGGATTTTAAGGGTAAGGTTATAACTCTAATTTGTGTTTTAAAGGGCGGAGTTATTTTTATGGTTGACCTTGCAAGGCGGCTTAAGCAGGAGGTTCAATTTGACTTTTTAGATATTTCCAGCTACGGCGACAGCACAGAATCATCAGGTCATATTAAAATCAACAAGGATTTGGAAAACTCAATAACCGGTAAAGATGTTTTGCTTGTTGAGGATATTATAGACTCCGGCAGAACATTAAAACATATCATCGCCCATTTGAACAGCCAAAAACCAAGCAGCCTTAAAGTTTGTACGCTTCTTGATAAGCCTGACAGACGTGTTGTAAAGGATGTTAACGTAGACTACGTTGGTTTTATAATACCCGACGAGTTTGTGGTAGGTTACGGACTTGACTACGCCCAAAAATACAGAAATCTGTCATACATCGGCGTGTTGCATTTGGCCGAATAATTTTTGTTTTTGCATCATGAGTACATTATTGTAACATTGTAAGCATCTGTGCAACAAGCAGGCTTTTGCTTGCGAGGGAGGTTATTTATTGAAAAAATATGCAAGAAGCCTAAGTATGTATATCGTAATTTTTTTGTTTATTATATTTGCCGTTCTGACAGCTAGGTATATGAACCCACCGCAGCAGCAAACGCCATTTTCCTATTTTGACCTTAAGTCCAAAATGGAATCCGGCGAAATAATGAAGATAGACGTTGTTCGTGATACGGAGGTCAGTAACGCAGGTAAGGTAACGGCGTATATGCCTGACGGCACAACCCACGTGGTTAACGTTCTAGCTATGGACAAATTCGTTGACATTCAGCATAAGGCTCAAGAGCAGCACGGTCTTGTGGTCAACAACTTAACTTTGCCAAAAACAAGCTGGCTTGTCCAATTTTTGCCCTTTATTTTGCTTATGGGTGTTTCGATTTTTCTGCTGTTTTTTATTATGCAGCAAATGCAAGGCGGCGGCGGAGGACGTGTTATGTCCTTTGGTAAAAGTAAGGCTAAAATTTCCGTAGATGAAAAAAATAAAATTACGTTTGTTCAAGTAGCCGGTCTTGAAGAAGAAAAGGCCGAGCTTCAAGAAATAGTTGAGTTTTTAAAGGAACCGTCTAAGTTTACCGAAATCGGCGCAAGAATACCAAAAGGCGTGTTACTTGTGGGCCCGCCCGGTACGGGTAAAACATACCTTGCTAAAGCTGTTTCCGGCGAAGCCGGGGTTCCGTTCTTCAGCATATCCGGCTCCGACTTTGTTGAAATGTTTGTTGGTGTCGGCGCTTCAAGGGTTAGAGATTTGTTTGAGCAGGCGAAAAAGAACGTGCCTTGTATCGTGTTTATCGATGAAATCGACGCTGTTGGCCGAAGACGTGGCGCCGGCCTTGGAGGCGGTCATGACGAGCGTGAGCAGACGCTAAATCAGCTTTTGGTTGAGATGGACGGCTTTGGCGTAAACGAAGGCGTAATAATCATTGCAGCCACAAACCGCCCGGACATACTTGACCCGGCTCTTTTGCGCCCGGGACGTTTTGACCGCCAGGTTGTTGTTGGCCGGCCGGACGTTAAGGGCAGGGAAGAAGTGCTTAAGGTTCATGCTAAGGGTAAGAAAATAGGCGAAGACGTTGATTTTAAAGTTGTCGCCCAAACGACGGCAGGTTTTACTCCGGCAGATCTTGAAAACCTTCTTAACGAGGCCGCCCTTTTAGCGGCTAGAGAAAACAAAAAGGTAATAGACATGGAAGAGCTTAGGAAGGCTTTTGTTAAGGTTGGTATCGGCACAGAAAAGAAAAGCCATGTTATATCCGATAAAGAGCGCCGTATTACGGCTTATCACGAAGCGGGTCATGCTCTGCTTTTTGAGCTTTTAACCGAAATAGACCCAACATATATGATTTCTATTATACCTACAGGCCGTGCCGGAGGTTATACTATGCCGCTGCCTGGTGAGGATAAAATGTACGTTACAAAGAAATATATGGAGCATACGATTGTGTCACTTTTGGGCGGCAGGGCTGCCGAGTCTATTGTGCTTAACGACATAACCACAGGCGCCTCAAACGACATTGAACGGGCGACAGCAATAGCCCGAAGTATGGTCATGAAATACGGCATGAGTGACCTTTTAGGCCCGATCCAGTTTGGTGACGACAACGACGAGGTGTTTATAGGCCGTGACTTAGCGCATACAAGAAACTACGGCGAGAACGTTGCGTCTCAAATTGACAGCGAAATAAAGCTCATAGTCGAAACGTCGTATAAGGAAGCGTTTAAGCTTATAAACGAGCATATTGACGTGCTTCATCAAATAGCCGAGCTTTTAATAAAGAACGAAAAGGTATCCGGCGAGGAAGTAAGAAAGCTGTTCCCAGAGGGCGTTTTAACAAACACAGTAAGAGAAGGGCTTATGCTTACCGATAAGGAGCGGGCTGAAAAATCCGAAACCAACCAGGCAGAGGTAGACCCTCATGAACAGGTCAGCATCGACATCACTGTCGACGACAACAGCATCACAAAAGAGGACAGAGAGCAGAGTAACAAGGAAGACAATAAAGAAGATAACAAAGAAGATAACAAAGAAGATAACAAAGAAGATAACAAAGAAGATAACGATTAAGTCATTTAACGGCTTTGCCGTATCGGCGAGTTTTACGGCGCTTTCCATAGGGAAAACGCCGTTTGCTTTACACCCTAATACTAATCCAACTTCAGCACTACTATTTTGAAAGAAGGCTTATAATGAATTTTGAAGAAATATCCATTCGACATAAAGAAGATTTCCAGAGGCATGTTTTTCATAGGAATCTTGGTCTTTGTGAATTTGCTTTTGTGAATTTATTTAGTCTAAAGGAAAAATACGGTACCCAAATATTGTTTGACGATGGCTTTATGTATATCCGCCAAATAGCTAAAGGAAACAACAACTACGCATATTTCTGCCCTTTAGGAGATGGTGATTTAAAAGCGGCTATCGAACGTATTGAAGCGGACGCCCGGGCAAACGGCAGAGGTTTTACGTTTTGGGGGCTTACGGAAAACATGAAAAACCGTATTGGAGAATTAATGCCCGGCAAATTTGAGTTTAAAACGGACAGGGATTGGGCGGAATACGTTTATTTGTCCGAGCGGCTTATAAACCTGAACGGCTCAGATTTAAAAAAGAGGAGGAACAACCTTAACCTGTTTTTGAATAAATACGGAGATAGATACACCTTTGAGCCTATAACCGCAAAAAACATAAACGAAGCATGGGATTATCATAATCGGTGGTTTGACGAAAATGTGGATAAAAACACTGACGCCGAATCTCTTATAGCTGAAAACAAAATTATCCGTGTGGCGTTTGATAATTGGGACGGTTTGGGTCTTGTAGGTGGTATGGTTAAAATTGACGGGGAAACTTTGGGATATACCTACGGCAGCCCCATTTCCGAAAACATGTTTGATGTTCATGTTGAAAAGGCGGACTTTACCCGAAACGGCATTTATCAGGCAATCAACCGGGATTTTGCTAAACATGCCTGCGAAGGGTATAAATATGTTAACCGAGAAGAGGACTTAGGTATTGAAGGGCTTAGGACAGCTAAAACGGCATATAAGCCTGAAATGCTGAATTTTAAATATATGGGGTGTTACAGATGAGTTATGAGGATTGCTTTGTAAATTTCCCTGTGCTTGAAACAAAGCGGCTTATTTTACGGCAAATGACCGAGGCAGACGAAGCGGATATTAACGAGCTCTCGGCCGATTTTGATATGCGTAAATATTGGGGATATTACGACGAAGAGACGGGTAGTGATTACCCCGAGTTTGAGGATGAGGACGGGGTTAGAAAGTCTTATTTTGAGCATATCCTAGCCGAATATAAGGTCAAAAGCGAGTTAAGGTTTGTTATTTTTTTAAAGAGTGAACAAAAGGTAATAGGTGAGGTTATCCTTTATGATTTAGCTATGAAGCGTCAAGGAGAGCTTGGGTATAGGGTCAACAAAAATTATTGGGGTAAGGGTATTGCAAAAGAGGCTGTTGGCGCTGTTGTTAAGCTGGCTTTTGAGGTTATGGGGCTTAAGCGGCTTTCATTAAGATGCTTTAAGGTAAACACAGCGTCCCAAAAGGTAGCCGAAGGGCTGGGTTTTACAAGGGAAGGGCTTATCCGTCAAGGGCTTGTTATTAAGACGTTTACCGATTATTATATTTACGGTTATTTGGCTGAGGAGTATTTGACTGGGGTTTGATGTTAAAAGCGTAGGGCTTTGCCCTACGGCGGCTTAACCGTGTATAGGCAAAAAACAAAATAAAAGGGCATACGTTTATCCAAACGCACACCCTTTATGGGAATTGCAGGGCTCGAACCTGCGACCCCCTGCTTGTAAGGCAGATGCTCTCCCAGCTGAGCTAAACTCCCGAAGCGAACCAAAAGGGACTCGAACCCTCGACCTCCGGCGTGACAGGCCGGCGCTCTAACCAACTGAGCTATT
>CAZEYG010000194.1:0-4702 GCA_964516575.1 uncultured Defluviitaleaceae bacterium | reverse complement strand
GGGCTTATTTTGCAAAAAATGTCTACTAAAACTGGGTCAAGCTGAGTCCCTGCCGCTTCCTTAATTATTGCAATTGCTTTTTCAAAAGGAAATTTTTTCCTATAAACCCTGTCCGTATAAAGGGCTGAAAATGTATCGGCAAGGCCAATTATTTTTGATTCTATAGGAATTGCATTTTCCGGCATTTTATAATAACCTGTGCCGTCTACCTTTTCATGATGATACAAAACCCAGTCGGCTATATCTCTATAACATGTACGCTCCAGAATGGCCTTGCCATTTTTCGGGTGTTGTGAAATAATCTCCGCTTCTTCGGGGGATAACTTACCCGGCTTGTTTAATATATTGTCTGGTATGCCTATTTTGCCTATGTCATGGAGCATTGCAGCGTCTAATAACTTGGCAAGGTTAATTCCGTTTTTGACACTTACAGGCAAATGGTCATATATTAGCTTTGAAAGATTCCTAACATGCTCGGAATGACCTTTTGTATAAACATCCTTAGCTTCCATAGCACTGACCATTGATTGAATGGTTTCGATTGTTTTTTCAGTTATGGTTATAGACATGATGCTTTGAACCCGAACCATGCAGTAAACAAAGATTGCACCAAAAAAGAAAATTATAGACACCAATATATAATAAGGTTCAAACACATTAGTTAAAAACAAAACCCCAACCATAATATAACCAACAAGGAAAAAACCCATCATAATAAAAGAGGCGCCATAAACCCAATTGTTAAACACCTTTTCCTCATAGTTTTGTTTTTTCATGAACACCAGTGTATTATAATACCTTACAATACTGTAAGCCATTATAATCGAGCCAAAAAGTATTAAAGCCAGGCATAAATGTTTCATTCTAAGCCGCCTTTCAGGTAGTCAATAAAAGCATGTCTTACATTATACAACAAAACATGTTAAAAATATATTTAAAAATATATATTACCCCGGCAGTGAAAAACATCATTTTTCACTGCCACTCCTTTGACGGAGCCTTACGGCCCCTAAGGGGTTACGTCGGCAATTATTAATGATTTATTTTATTGCCGACGTAATAATTAAAGTTATCTTTATTAAATATTAACTGGAACCAATAATATATTCAGATTTTTTTGCAAAGAGTTATCAAAAGTTATATAATGTTGTCGTAAAACAACCATATATGTATAATACACCAAAGAAAAGGAAGGCGTTTTTTTGATACATATTATAGTAAACCCTACGGCCGGAAACGGCAAAGCAAAGGCATTACTTCCTGAACTCGAAAAGGAACTTTTAAGCCGGAATATACAGTACATAGTCTTAGAGACAAAAAAGCCTATGGATGCCAAAAGACTAGCAAGAGACGCATGTAAGGAAAACAGCACATGTATAATATGTCTAGGAGGCGACGGCACAATTCATGAGGTAACTTCCGGAATGGTGTTTTCAAACGTTCCTTTAGGTATAATCCCTGCCGGGTCGGGAAATGATTTTGCCTATTCTATGGGCATAAGCCCAAAAGAATCCTTAAAAGAGCACGTAGAAAGGATAATAAGAAGAAATATAAAAACCTGCGATATTATAAAATCCGGTGAGTTTTATTCTGTAAACGTTGCTTCTGTTGGTCTTGACGCTGAGATTGTAGGCCAAGCCGAAAGGTTTAAAAAACTGTTTTCCAAATATTCATATTTGATTGCAACTCTTATTTCAGTATTTAAGTTTAAAAACTTTGATGCAACGTTACATATAGACAATAATGTCATAACTGGAAGATTTACGCTAATAGCAGCCTGCAACGCTAAGTATTACGGCGGCGGCTTCAAAATCGCCCCAACAGCCGATATTTCCGACGGCTTTATAACGCTTTGCGTAATAAAAGACTTTTCGGTAATAATGAAAGCTCTGCTTTTTCCAACGGTCATTTTCGGCATACATCATAAAATAAAGGGGGTAGAGTTTTATAATTGTAAGCGCGTGGCCATAAGTTATGATTATGCTAGGGGTATTAACTTTGACGGTAATGTTTACGAGCTTAAATCACCCGTGGCCTTTGAGCTTGTACCCTCCGGGGTTAAAGTAATCGTATAACATAAAGGACTATTCAACAAATCCGTATTTATATTTCTTAACGCCGGCCACAGCTTTGTCAATTTCAATAGAAAGACCTTCAACATCAGCTTCAATCAATTCTATAATATAGGTTTTAGGTTTTGTTTCCGGGTGCTTGTCCACAAACAGAGTACAGCAATCTTCATAAGGCCTTATGCTGATTTCAAATGTTTCTATCTGTTTTGAAATATCAATAATTTGACCTTTGTCCATTCCGGAAAGAGGCCTTAAAACAGGAATTCTAACTCCGCTGCTTATTGCATGGATACTATGCATAGTCTGGCTTGCCACCTGGCCTATGCTGTCGCCTGTTATAAGGCACTGACAGCCTTCTTCTTCGGCTAGAATTTCGGCTATTTTAAGCATGGCCCGCTTAATTAAAATAGTGAGCTTTATGCTTGGAACGTTTTTCTTGAGAATCAACTGTATGTCTGTAAAAGGCACCACATTAAGAGTTAAATGCCCTGTAAACCGGCTGAGCCGATTTGCCAAATCGCAAACTTTTATGAGAGCCCGCTCCGACGTATAGGGCGGCGAATGAAAATAAACGCACGAAAGTTCTACTCCTCTTTTTGCCATCATAAAGCCGGCAACAGGGCTGTCTATGCCGCCGGAAAGCAAAAGCATACCTTTCCCTGTACATCCCGCAGGCAAGCCACCAAAGCCTTTTATCACGCCGGAATATATATAAGCGTCATTTCTAAGCTCTACATAAAGTAAAGCGTCGGGATTACGCACATCAACAGCAGCATTTTCCATATTATTCAGTATATACTCACCAACTGTTGCCGAAACAGTCCGTGAATCTATAGGGTATCGTTTATCAGCTCGTTTTGTTTCTACCTTAAAGGTAAAGCGGCGGCCACTAAAATGAGTCTGCATATAACTAAGAGCCGTGGTGCACAGGTTATCTATACTTTGATCCTGGGTTTTGATACAAGGGCATAAAGCAACAATCCCCAGGACAGGTTTAACCTTTGATATAATATAATCGTAGTCAAATTCACCTTTGCGATTTTCTATAAGAATTCTGCCTTGTTCCTTTGTTACATAATATATTCCGTCTTTGTCAATATTTTTACGGATGTCGTTAATAAGCCTGTTTTCAAACAGCCGCCTGTTGCTTCCACGTAAAGCAATCTCTCCGTATTTTACTAAAAGTACATTTGTCAAATTTATCACCTTGTGTTTTAGCCTAACTGGCTTATGGACTTAATAATCGCTTCCTTACAATAGTCGGCTTCCTCTAACGTATTAAATCTTGAAAAGCTAAATCGTATAGCTGAATCTACTCTGACGGCGTCATAACCGTAAAATTGAAGAGGGCTTTTGCTTTTACGCCTTTCGCTGCAAGCGGAGCCTGTTGAAACGTAAATACCATATCCCTCCAGCATACGCAACAAAACCTCACCCTTTAAACCTTTAAAGCTCATGTTTAATATGTAAGGCGAATCTTTTTTTGTGCAGCCGTTTATAAAGACATTTTCATTATCTGCTAAAGACGTTAGATGGTTTTTAACCTTTTGGATATTAGCATAACTTTCATCTAAATACTCATAACATTCTTTAGCGGCAACAGCTAATGTAGTTATGCCGAGAGTATTTTCGGTTCCGGGGCGCAGATTGCCTTGTTGGCCGCCGCCAAAAAAAACAGGCACAAGCTTCAATCCTTTTTTTACATATAAAGCACCTGTACCTTTAAGGCCATGTATTTTATGACCACTTATAGAATAAAGGTCAATATTTTTAAATTTAATTTTAAACTTACCAAAAGCCTGAACGCCGTCCACATGAAAAATAGTACCTTTATTTCTTTGCTTAATTAAGTTACCTATCAGCTCTACGGGTTGCAAAGCACCTGTTTCGCTGTTTACATGGTTAAGGGTTACAAGTATTGTTCTATTTGTTATAGTGTCTAAAAGCTGGCTTGTGTTAATATATCCGCAGCCATCTACGTCTAAAAAAGTTATATCATAACCTTTTTCGCTTAAATACCTGCAAGCCTCTAAAACCGAAGGATGTTCAGTTTTAGACGTTATAATATGGTTTCCGTCCCGCTTATAACCCTGGGCAATACCAAATATTGCGGTATTGTTGGATTCTGTGCCGCCGGATGTAAAAATAAGCTCGCTAAGAGCACAATTTAAAATCCCGCATAAAACATCCTTAGCCTTAGTTATTTCATTTTCGGCGCTAATTCCTATTCCGTGTAACGACGAAGGGTTGCCGTAACAAGCCGTTAGCATTTCAACGGCTTTTTGAACAACCCTTTCGGAAGGTTTTGTTGTAGCGCTGTTGTCGAAATATACACTATCCATTAGTTATCCAGCTCAACGGCTTTATGTATTGAGCGTAATATATTATCCTTTTTATAGGGCTTTGTAACAACATTCGTAGCCGCAGAAGCCACATCAGGCGGGATTTTGCCTACATCTCTTGCATCGGCGCAGATTATAATTTTAACGTTATGGTCTATGTTATTAATTTCTTTTATAATGTCATGAAGGCTCATGCCACCCGAAACAGACGCCTCAAGCATAACAACATCCGGATTAACCTCATCCAGCATTATTATACTGCCTTGGCCAGTACCGATTTCTCCAACT
>CAZEYG010000193.1:0-4715 GCA_964516575.1 uncultured Defluviitaleaceae bacterium | reverse complement strand
TGTATGTCTTGGTTCAAGTTTGGCAATGTTTATAATAGGTTTGGTCGTGTTAAAAACAAAGCAAGATAAATTCATTCTTTATATATAAGGTAAATACTATAGAGGTGCTTTATGGCCGAACCCGGCAAAAAGATTATGATACATGTTGAAGATGTATCAATGACTTTTAATTTAAGCAAAGAAAAAACTGATAACTTGAAGGAATATGTAATTAAGCTTTTAAAGCGCCAGCTTATGTATACAGAGTTTAGGGCTGTTAAAAATGTTTCTTTTGATGTGTATTCAGGTGAGGTTGTGGGGTTAGTTGGGCTTAATGGCTCCGGCAAAAGCACGCTTCTTAAAATAATTGCCGGTGTTATGAAACCAACAACTGGCAAGAAAGAGATATACGGCAATGTTGCGCCGCTTATAGAGCTAGGCGCTGGCTTTAACCCCAACCTCACAGGCAGGGAGAATATTTTTTTAAACGGATATGTGCTTGGCTTTTCAAAGGCCTACATAAATGAGAAATTTGATGAAATAGTGGAGTTTTCTGAGCTTAACGAATTTATCGACGTACCCCTTAAAAATTATTCATCAGGTATGAAGGCAAGGCTTGGGTTTTCCGTTGCAACATCGGTCGACCCGCAAATACTTATTGTGGACGAGGTGTTGTCCGTAGGTGATTTCAAATTCCAAAAAAAATGCCAAGAAAGAATGGCTAATATGATAAAGAGTAAAAACACAACTGTTTTGTTTGTGTCACATTCCATAGAACAAGTTAAGTCACTTTGTAATAGGTGCATATGGCTTGAAAAAGGCGCTGTAAAAATGATTGGTCAAGCGGAAGAGGTTTGCGGGTTGTATGAGGGTAAGTAGGGAATATATTTATTGTTGGAGGATTGCAAAGTGACTGCATTTAATAAGGTTACTATAGAAATTTCAAATTTTTGCAATGCAAGGTGCACATGGTGCACAACCGGCATTAGAAATTTGATGAGCCAACCCAAAGCGGAATTTATGTCGGCCGAAAGCTTTAAGAATGGGCTTTCTTATTGTATTGATAATGGTTTTGTGGACAATTTAACCGAGATAGAGCTATATAATTGGGGAGAGCCGTTTTTAAACCCCGAGCTTAGCGATATAATTAACATCATAAATGAATACGGGCTAAGCTATCACCTATCAACTAACGCTTCTGATGCCAGTAACTTTAAGTTGCTAAGGGCGGATACGCTTTCTAACATAAGAATTACTATATCGGGTTTTAGCCAAAAAACGATAGATAAAACCCATAAGCTTAACTTTGAGAAAATACTGAAAAATATTGACTTGATAGCGAGAGAGCTAAGGAAATACGATGCCCTAGATAAGCTCGAGGTGTCTTATTTGGTTTATAAATATAATGTAGGCGAAATACACCCAGCAAAGGAATATTTTGAGAAGCGGAGTATTAAATTAGTGTGCCGGTTGGCATATTTCAACGATTTTAAGCAGTTCCAAAGTTATTTTTTGAATACTATGAGTGTAGAAGAAAAGGCGTTAGCAGAGGAATGCCTTTTTACGGATTTACTTAAGGATATAGCCGACAAATCCGAATATACCGCTAATTGCCCTCAATTTAATTTTTTGGTTGTAGATACAAATTGGAATGTAGTCCCTTGCTGCCGTTTAACGACAGATGAGCATCTGGGTTCAATTTTTGATTACAGCCCGTATAAGCTTATGGAAACCAAAAAATCCTTATGTGTTTGCAGTGATTGTATGAGTACCAAGCAAAATGTTGTTATCCATTCCAATACCCAATTCAATTACGGCATTGCAAAAAAAGAAGCACATCCTAAAGCGATACCAAAGCTTTACTTTACGTTTTGTGGAAAGTTCTCCGAAGATAATACAATTAAGAATGTTAGACCAGATGATAACGGATATTACTGCAATAAATTCAATTTGCCTGCCGATGTAATAAAGCTACGCTTCGACCCTGTAGAAGGCAAAGGCTGCATTGTAACCGACTTTAAAATTATGACCAATCACGGCCTTATAAACAACTACTCAACTAACGGCGAAAAGATTAACGATGATTTGGTATTCACCACCACCGACCCACAGATTATTATAGACATAGACGGCAATAAGGTTAATTGGGTTACTATTAGCTGCTTTATTATACCACTTAATAATATTACGAGTGTTGGGTTTGTTTCGGGGCAATTGCAGAGTATAAAGCAATTGAGTAATGAGAATAAGCAGCTAAACGATGAAAACAAGCGGCTTAAAAAAGAAACTCAACAACGTAACAGCTTAATTGATGAATATAGGCTTCAAGTGAACGAGTACGAAAACGACAAAGCTAAGCTAAATGAAGAAATAACTAAATTAAACTCTGAACTATCTTATGCAAAAAGTAATGTTAAAAACTTGAATGAACTTGCTAAAAAACATATTAATTCCTATAGATACCGAATAGGGACTGTTATTATCGACTCCTTAAGCTCGGTTAAGAAAATGATAAAGTTACCATTTGTGTTGGTTAGGCTGGCTATGGAATATAAACGAAACGGCGAAAAACCAAGTTACGTTAAGCCCCAGGGCTTAACGGCTACACCAGATGAACCCGCTAGTATAATAGAGCCTTATGAGAACAAGCTTTTACATAAACGTTTTGCTTATTCGAGATTTGAAAAAACCTTCATATCAAAACAGGAACAAAAAATTAGCATAATAATGCCAATATACAATGCAGCCGATGATTTAAGAAAGTGTATTCAAAGCGTTATTGAAAACACCGAACCTTATTATGAATTAATTTTGATTAACGATTGCAGTACTGATGAGAACGTAACCGTAGTACTAAACGAATATAAATCTAACTCGTGCATTATGATTTTAGAAAATGAGGAAAACCTTGGGTTTGTTAAGACCGTAAACAGAGGTATTGAAGTTTCACATAATGACGTTGTATTTTTGAACAGTGATACAATTGTCACTAAGGGTTGGCTTAAAAAGTTATTGGTTGCAGTGTGCGCAAACGAAAATGTTGCAACAGCTACCCCATTTTCCAATGCCGCAGGTGCTTTTAGTGTTCCTAACATAGGTGCAAGTGGTGATATACCGTTAAACCTTACATTGAATGATATGTCAATAATTGTTGAAAGAAATTCTATGCGCCATTATACCCAAGTTCCTACTGGCAACGGGTTTTGTATGTACGTTACAAGAGATGCGATAAATTCAGTAGGTCTTCTTGATGCTGAAGCCTTTTCAAGGGGTTATGGTGAAGAAAATGACTTTTGCATGAAGGCCAAGGCTGCCGGGTTCATTAATGTCGTTGTTGATGACACATATATATACCACAAAAGGAGTGCGTCATTCGGCGATGAAAAAAATGAGTTAATTGAAAGAAATAAAGAAGTCTTAAATTCCAGGTATCCAAACTATTCGCAGGAGATAAGAGTTTTTTCAGAACATATTGATTTAATCGCAACAAGAGAAGTGATAGGCTCGAAAATACACGCTGAAGAATCCAAAAACCCTCCAAAGACACGTATTCTATATTTACTTCACGAAGGCGGGGGCGGCACAGTTAAAACAAATGAGGATTTAATGCAGTTTGTGTCTAATATGGATTACGAAGTTTATATGCTTACAAGCGACTGCAATAAGATGGTTCTATATAAATCCTGTGAGGGTATGATAGCTCCGCTAAAAACATGGGTTCTAGAGCAAAAATGGGATATTAATAATTTTTACTTGAACGAATATAAGGATATATACTTTGATGTGCTTTATGGCCTTAATATTAATGTGCTTCATATAAGGCATTTGTTTAAGCATAGCTTTGACAGTGTTAATGTGGCAAAGGCTCTCAATATACCCATCATAATGTCATTCCACGATTTTTATTTTGTGTGCCCGACTATTAACCTTGTTGATGGTGAAGGCAAATACTGTGATGCTGACTGCACAAATTGTAAGGGAAATTGCAGCATTCCCACAAGGATTATAAAGATTAACGGTAAAACCTCTGAATGGGTTAAAACAGTATGGCAACCGGAAGTTAGGGCGTTATTGGCAAATGTTTCAAGCTTTGTCAGCACAGCCGGTTTTGTAAGGAATACTTTTGCAAAAGTTTACCCTGAAATTAAGGAACGCTTCCATATTATAGAACATGGAAGAGATTTTAGTTATGGCAGGGATTATTTAGGGCAAATGCCTTCAAAAGATAAGATTATAGTTTTACTTGCCGGAAATATTAACTTCAACAAAGGAGGTGGGTATATTGCCGCTATAAAAAAGTGCGATGTTAATAATGTTATTGAATTCCACCATATTGGTAGAATAGAAGAATATTATAAGCCTTATGTAATTTCTCACGGCGAATACAATCGGGAAGACTTCGCCAGCTTGGTTAAACAAATATCACCTGCTTATGTGGGAATATTTTCCATATGGCCGGAGACGTACTGCCATGTGTTAACAGAAGCATGGAGTTGTGGGATACCATGTATAGTTACAAACTTAGGAGCATTAAAGGAAAGGGGAGAAAAAGGCGGCTGCATAATAACCGATTACCAAAACCCCCAAAAAGCCTATGATGATTTATTGTCTGTTTCATCTAACAATCAGCAGTATAAAAAGCTTTGTGAAGAAGTACAGAAGGTTAAGATTTATTCTATTTTTCAAATGGGGCTTGAATATGTTAAGCTTTACAAAACACTTACATCTAAATCGTT
>CAZEYG010000192.1:0-4724 GCA_964516575.1 uncultured Defluviitaleaceae bacterium | reverse complement strand
ATTCATTATGTTTGTACCTATTACTAAAACAACAAAACCAATACGAAAAAAGAACTCATCTAATAAGCCAAAATAAACTAAAATGTTTATAAACGCAAGTATTCCTAAAACAATTAATACGACTTGCCCCATTCGTTTTTGAAATTTCATGGCCATACCCACCAATAATAAATATCTAGTGCAATCTCCGATTTGCAGATATTGACTAAGGGCTAAAGGTGAATGGTGAAAGACTATTTGTCCTCGTATTTTCCACCACAAATAATACCCCCGAATTTTTCGTACGAGGCAATATGTTTTTCCGCTTCTTTGCAAAAAACAGCATTTCTATATGTTGCATAATATATGAGGGATTAGCGGACATAATACGTGAAATTTGGTTTTGGGCTTGGGTTGGTTAATTAACTGACGCAATATTGTTCAATATAAAGCAATATTTTTTGCTTCATTTCGTCATCAATATAAATTTTCCCATCAATCTCACGATTATATAAATGTTCAATTATTTCTATAATGTTTACCAGCGGATGAACCGTAATACCAAATTCCTTTTTCATCTCTTCAACAGCAGTTAACCCGCTATAACCCTTCTCCATTCTGTCAGCAGAAATAACCATGTCTGTAATACTGACATTAGCAGTTGATTTTAATAATGGGAATATCTCTCTTACAGATGTTCCGGCAGTTATAACATCTTCGACTATTAAAAATCTATCGCCGTCCTTAGGTTGCCAACCTACAAAAACGCCGCCTTCGCCGTGGTCTTTTGCTTCCTTTCGGTTGAAACAATACCCAGTATTAATACCGTATAACCGATATAATGCTGCGGCTGTTAAGGTACATAAAGGGACACCCTTATAGGCTGGGCCAAAAAGCACATCACATTTATCCTTTAGGTTTTCGTTTATAAACGCTGCGTAATATGTGCTTACCAGTTCAGCTTGCTTACCAGTTTGATAATACCCTGAGTTGATAAAGTAAGGCGAGTTTCGCCCACTTTTAGTTTTGAAATCTCCAAACATCAAGACACCACTTGTTGCCATTAGCTCAATCAAATCTGCTTTATAACTTACAAGCATTATTAGACCCCCCCCCCAATAAAATACAAACACCCTTCACCAAAAGCATACCATCCCTAATAAACTATCAACCTACCCACTCCAGCCGTAGGCGTAGGCGGCAAGGCAGCCGATGGATCTAAAATATGAACCCGGATAGTCGGCGGGTCGCCCACAAGGCTTATACCTTCGATAAGCTCAACGGTTACGGGCACGATATGCTCCCCTGGCTCTAGGTCGGAAAGGTCTACGCTTAAGGAGATTTTATCTGCTGTCATGGCGCTTACCTGGCTTTCCAGACCGTTTATGAGGACGGATATGTTGCTGTTTTGAAGGTCGTATCTCATGCTTGTACCATGAATAAGAACCTTTGAGGGGGGCACGGAAAAAAGCTGGGTTAGGATTCTTTCGACGTTAACAGTAACAACGGCGCTGTCTTGGGTTTGAGCCTTTGTGCTAAGGTTAAGGCCGGCTAATATTTCCGACAGGTTAAACGTAAAGGCTTTTGTTTCGGTTAAATTAGCAACAGAAATAGCCGGAAGTTTTATTTCCTTTAATGAATTTATAATATCGCCGTCACCAACGGCGTCCACAAATTTAGGCTCAAAATCAATACTTGTTACGGAATAACCTTCGGCTATTATGTCGGACATAACCGGCTGGGCTATAGGTATCCGGCCGTATTTATTAACCTGGACATGGACGTTTGCGTGTTTTGTGCTAAGGGTCAGCTTATCGGTAATGTCTCTGTTGGAAAAGTCCTTAACCTTTAGCGTATCGGTTGAATTAATGTCACTTGTGCTGTTAGTTAGGTTAACGTTTGCAACAACAGAGGCGATAGACCTTAAAACGGTCATAGGCCCACTTACCTTTACGCTTTGAGGCTCTACTTCAGGTGGCTGGGCTATGTATCCGCTGGCTACGTCACCTGTTTTTTCAAGGGTGATAGGTATAGTTCTTTCGGCTTTTTCGTCAAGCACAATATCAACGGTGTCCGGCGAATGGCGCACAATTTCACAATAAGAGTTAGGCACGTCGTATTTGACGGTTATCGGCAACGGCTCGCCTAAAATACCAGAGCGTGAAATATCTATGGGTTTTAAATCAATATATGCTCCTAAACCCGATGGGCTTGCGGTTATTTCGTCTATGACAGATTTTGAGCCGCGAACGTACATTTCAACCTCTGTGTCTAAAATTTCGCTTTTGTTTAGAATTGTGTAGCTGTTGCCGTCAAGTTTATCCTCGTTTAATATATAAAGAGGCACTTTAAACCATTTTGCGGTTATGGGATTAGCGTCGTTTACAACGATAAACCACATAAGCACGGCTAAAAGCAGGGAAAGCAGCTTCCAAAGAACGTTTTTGGTCAGAAGCTCGGTTATTTTCTTAAACATTTTTATGCTCCCCCTTCCATAAGAGCAGCTTTTTCTTTTTGCCTGTAAAGGCGTTGTCTGAAAGCATTTTTTTAACGTCGTGGGCAGACAACCCTCTATGGAGCTTGCCACCTATTGCTAGGGAAATAGCCCCTGTTTCTTCAGACACAACTACAGCTATGCCGTCTGAAACCTCGGAAACACCGACGGCGGCTCTATGCCTTGTACCAAGGTCTTTGCCGATTTCGTCGTTTGTTAAAGGAAGAATACACGTAGCGGCGGCGATTCTGTTGTCACGGATGATGATTGCGCCGTCGTGAAGAGGGGTTTTATCCTCGAAAATGTTTATAAGAAGTTGGCTGCTGACAACGGCGTCAATTGAAATACCTGTGCTTATATGGTCGCCTAACGGAACGTCCTGTTCTATAACGATTATAGCGCCGGTTTTTTCCTTTGACATGGCTGTTATTGCTCTTGTGACGGCTGTTATCGTATCGGCGGACATGGTTGTGCCGTGGTCACCGCTTGAATTAAAGGGGGAAACGATTTTTCCTTTACCAAGCTGTTCAAGGGCTTTTCTAAGCTCCGGCTGAAACAACACGATAATAGCCATAAGACCAACACCCAGCGTGTTTTGAACAACCCAAAGTATTGTATGCAGCTTTAAAACATAAGCCATAACGCTGACGAACAGAACGACTACAATGCCTTTAAAAAGTGACCATGCTCTTGTTTCCTTAATCCATACGATTACCTTATAGATTAAGTAGGTTACAATTAATATGTCAATAATGTCTGTTGCGTTTATTGTAGAAATGCTCCAAAAGGACAGGTTCATGTCCACAAAAATGTTTCTAAAAAATTCGTTCATTGTAGTCACCTGCCTTTTGCGCTGTAGTATATTAGCGTTATTACGATAATAATTAATTAAATAGAATTATGAAAAGCCGTTACTTCGGTTTATTTCCCGGGTCATAAGCTGCCTTTGGGATAACCTTAACGTAGTAATAGTTTTCGTCGTCCTCAAAGGTCACTCGTTCGGCGCCGTTATAGTCTAAAACCGCTTCAAAATATATGGCGGCAAGCATAAACAAAGCAGCCGAAAGCGTCCCAAAAACTACGCCGAGTAGACTTGTGCTTATAACGTTCATTGAGGAAAAAACAGTAAACATCAAAATATTAACAAAAGCGCCGCAGCAAACGGCCGCTTGTCTGCCGTAGTTTATGGGCATTTTGCTTATTACGTTCACAAGAAAAACAACCGCCCCAAATATAAGAGAAATAACTATCCATTCCCTGTCATTTTTAATATACGGCAAAACGTTGTTGTATAGTTCCAAAAAGATTTTGGGAAGCTCCATTAAATCTAGGGAAGAGGTTTCTGTCATAGCCGATTTAATTAAAAGGTTTTTTATGACCGGGGTAAAACTCCATATGAACGTACCGATAGCAATAGGTATGGCCGACAGAAGGCTGAAATATAACCCGGCAAACAGCGGCACAATATGGGGCATGTTAAAATAAAAGGCAAAAACCGTGGCCACTACAAACAGGCTTTCTTTAGGGGCAAGCCTAGCGTAAAAGAGCAGTATAATAACAAAAAACAGCGTAACGGAAACGGTTATCTCCAAAACGGAAGACAACGCCATAGCTACGTTTATAATAACAAGCAGGTTAAACATCGTTGTCGGCAAGAAAGCCGTTAAAATACCCATTAGAAAAACAAAGGGCATGTTAAGAGGCGCTTCAAAAAAAACCGAAAGACTTGGAGTTGAAAAACCAATTCCGCCTATTATGCTAAACATTATAACGCCGGCGAAAAACTTTATTGCCGGTAGTATTACAGACTCAAAGCGTTTGTAAAAGCTAATTATCCTCTGCCTCGTCATAAGTAGCGTACCCATTATGCGAAACCTCCTTTCCGGAACCGTTTTGCCCAAGCCTGTTTTGCTCAAGCTCTTTATCCGGCGAATATTTTAAGGAATCTAAAAACTCACGGCGGTATCTTTTTGCCTGCTCCATTTTTTCGTTATAAAGCCGGTCGGATAACTCTTGATCCTGTTGAAACATTTCTAGTTTTTCCATTTTATATTGCTTAAATTTTTCTTTTATTCGTTCCTGCTTTTCAAGCTCGTCTTGACTTAAATCTTCCGGCGGCTCATAAACAAAGCGCTCCCGCTCAATATACTCAGGGTTATATATTTCATCGGCCGGAAGCACGACCAGCTCTGGTCGATTAAACAAAAGGGCACGTTTTTTCTCGGCTTCATCACCGGCCTTGCCATCGTTA
>CAZEYG010000191.1:0-4732 GCA_964516575.1 uncultured Defluviitaleaceae bacterium | reverse complement strand
AATAAGCCGCTGTTATAACTGCGGAAGTTATTATTCAGATTATTCAGAGCTTTTAAAAAATGAAAAACCAGATATTGTTATTTTGTTTCCTGTAAAAGGTGATTCAGGGGAAATAGCTAAGCAATGCCTGCTAAAGGGTGCTTATGTTTTTGCGGAAAGACCTGTTTGCCGCAATGTTTCACAAGCCGAAGAATTAATAAGGCTGCAAAATCAAACCGGTTGCTACATAATGCCCCGCTACAACCGAAGGTTTGCCCCAGCCTATCAAATGGCCAGAGAGATTATCAGCCGCCCGGAGTTTGGCAAGGTAGATATGTTTCTAGCAAACTATCATGCTTTTCCTTTTGAATCAGAGGATGATATGTTATGGATTCATTTTAGCCATATTATTGATGCAATGATCTATTTGACAGGTGGTTTGGAACTTCTTCATTCAGAAAAAGTAATTCGGGATAAGCACAGAATTTGTTACAATATGTCTTTTCGTACAGAAAGCGGAGGTATTGGCACAATCCAAAGCGGGTTTACCCTTTGCTTTGAAAACCCTGTGGAACGAATCAGCATAACAGGCAACAAATGTTTTGTAGAGATAGACAATATCCGCTCGTTGACCTATTACCGACCGGCGCCGGAGCGTAAATTTGGTGGTGACATGGTTTTAAAAGACGGCGGTGATGCCTTGTCATGGAAGCAAAATTTTAGTCAGATGACTACGTTTAGTTACTATGGCTTTGAGGGTTGCCTAGATGAGCTTGTTCAAGCGGCACTTAAAAAGAGGAAACCTGCTTTTACAATGGAAGATGGGATAAAAACAATTTCTATATTAAAGCAACTGGAAGAAAGGACGACAATTATTGAATAATAAAGCCAAATGGACAGTGCTAACCCTAGGTTACTTTACCAGAAACAAATACTGGGGGGAGGATGAAAACGGAAAGCCTAACAGAAGCGCCTTTTGTACATCAACATTAATAGAAAAAAACGGCAAATATATTGTTGTTGATCCACCTGCTGCCGGAGATATTATGGCTGCTATTCTCGACCAGCGATCCGGATTAAAGCCCCAAAGTATTGACTATGTTTTTGTAACTCACTGTCATTATGACCACTATGTGGGGCTTGAAGCGTTTCCCAATGCAGAGCTTTTTTTGGCTCCTGATGAATATGACTTATTCTACAAGGCGATTTCCAACCCGGAGCCTGGTTATCCTCTTTCCTTTGACGACGGCGAAGCCCTTGCAAAACGGTTGCGACCAGCCGGAAATGAAATTATAAGCGGCATTAAAACAGTAAGTCTGCCGGGGCATACGATGGGCTTAACCGGCTTAATGTTTGAATCGGCGGAAGGGGTAATTTTAATAGCCGGTGATTCTGTTATGACTCAGGATCATTTCAAAGACCGCCACGGTTATTTTTGTGAAGATTATGAGATGTCCAAGACAACAATGGATAAAATCAACACTTTAGCTGACATTGTAGTGCCTGGGCACAGTAACTTTTTCTTATTACCCTCTTTGACGAAATCTTGCGGTTCCTAAGGGGTTGCTTTGATACATGTATATAGAAGCCGGTACTGCTGCTATTGGTCAAAAAGCTGGGGAAATGCTTACAGAATGTGCAAAAGGTATTGTTATAGGTCCGTTTAAAAAAGCAATATACTGCAAGATTGAGCGTATGGGTGTTTTACTGCTGCATGACATGATTCTTAACGAAATAGATTTTGGAATCGGCCTATCGGATGCAGAGCTGGTTTTTAGCGGTCTGGGGTTAAAAACCGGTGCTGTTGTACGGCTGGGGGCAGACAAACTGTCTTTTGAGGATAGCTGGGGATTAATAACTGGCCTTAGAATTAATCCCCAGCTATACCAAAAAGCGGCAGGCAAGCCAATTATCCTGACTGGCGATTTACAGAGCAGGCTTAATGAAGCACTCAGGCTGCTTAAATTACACGGTACGTTTCAGGGAGTGGCAGGATTAAGTGCATTAATAGATAACAAAACACAAGTAGAATTAAATATGTTTTGCAGGGCAGCGCAAAAACCGCTTTTTACGTTGATTGAGGGTATTACAACTAACAAACACCAAAATATTTTCTATGGGTTAAATGGTTTGTTAGGTTTGGGTATCGGGCTTACACCATCAATGGATGATTTCTTAGCGGGCATGGCTTGTACGTTCAGACATATATTAGCGTTTACAGGTTGGTCTCCGAATGGCTGGGATTACTTCTGCTGGCTGCTTAGTAAACTATCCATAACCAAAACATCGGAAATAAGCGCTGCTTATTTAACGGCGGTTGTTAGCGGGAAACGGTTTTATATTTTGGATGAAGCTGCTAAGGCTTTCCTTTTATATTCAAATGATAAGAATGCTTTTTGCGAATCTATCTGCTCTCTATTAAGACTGGGTAGTTCATCAGGAAGTGATATGTTAACAGGGTGTATTTTTGCAGTTAATACAGCATTAAACCACAACGGTGGATTTTAGATTGTCAACAACTAAGTTTTTTAGGTTTTAGCGTCGCAGACTCTAAAGGTTTTGGGCGAATTTATTTCGACCAAAACGCAAAGAAATGCCGTAATGACGCCATAGGCGGCGTGTAGGCATTTCTTCGATAAGTACGACAAAATGGCGAAGCCACTTTGTCGACAGCCGTCTAATTTAACAGGAGGGGTCAAATGGAAAAATATAAGATTGGTATTATTACCAGCCACATTTCAGAAGGGTTTTTAAGTGAAAGAACAACTGTCTCCGTGCCTACTCCTTGGGGCAGCGCAGATGTTTATTGTGGTAAGGCAGGGGGCATTAACACAGCAGTTATTCTGCGTTATGGTGAAGAAACCGCAACAGCCTCACACAGGATTAATTACAGAGCTAATATATGGGCGCTTCATTTATTAGGCACAGAAATAATTATCAGTCAAAATGCCATAGGTTCTGTTAACGAAGTTATCCAACCGGGCGACTTTGTTATACCCAATGACTTTATAGACTTTACTAAGGCTAGAGCTTTAAGTTTCTTTCAAGATGAAGAATGCTGGGTAAGAGTTGACATGACTCAGCCTTTCTGTGAAATAGTTCGTAATAAAATAATCAGGGCATCAGAAGCAATCGGTATTAAACCTCATAAAAGCGGTGTTTTTATTTGTACTGAAGGGCCTAGATTTGAAACACCTGCTGAAATCAAGTTCTTCAGAAGTATAGGTGGGGACATCATAGGAACACCTCTAGTGCCTGAAATAGTTTTAGCTCACGAAGTAGGTATGTGTTTTGCGTCAATATCCATCGTTATCAACATGGCAACCGGTATGGCACCGTCTGTTAAACATAGCGGTGATGACGGGATAATCACTTTTTACCGGCGAACCGGCATGGAGGAAAAGGTGGAAAAAATACTAGGGCTAGTAATAAACGAGCTTAACGGTGAACGCCAATGCAACTGCAAGTCGGCTTTTGATGACAGTGTTCACGGCAGAGTTCCGGAATGGATGAAGGATAACTTATAATTTCAAGGGAGGGCTTATGGACTATCGTATAAACTGCAAGCATTTACTTACAGGTAACGGTGATTACTTTGAAAACGCCGCCCTATTAATTAAAGACACAAAAATAGAATGGGTTGGGGTAAGTGACAAATGCCCTGAAAGCCCCGGTTATACAGTAAGGCAGGCGAATGTGGTTATCCCGGGACTAATAAATGCCCATGGCCATAGTAGCTTAAACTGTATGCGTGGCATTAGTGATGCCGGCGATTTCACCCAATGGGCAAAGGAATTGTCTCCCTACACATCTGGTTTAACAGCCGAGGCGTTAAGGTTAGGGAACTATTTATCCGTAATTGAGATGGTCAAAGGCGGAACAACCTGCATATGCGACTGCACACGTTACGGTGTCGGAGGGATAACAGAAGCCTGCCAGCATTTTGGCATGAGAAGCATTGGCGGCGGCTTGGCAAATTCGCCGGAGCTAAGAGCAGACGGCCAAGGCAACTGGAACGAGGTTATAACCGAAACAGAAATTATACAGCAAAAATATAAAGACAGCCCAATATCCCATTTTTTCATCGGCGCACATTCGCCCTATAACTGCACGGCCGAAATGCTTAAAGCAGCTAAAACAGCAGCAGATGATAAAGGCTTAATATTTGTCATACACGCCGCCGAAACAAGGGCCGAGGTTGAAACTATTATCAGCCGCCACAAAATGAGACCTGTTGAATGGCTGGATTCCTTAGGGATTTTAGACACAAACACTTTGCTTGTTCATTCTGTTTGGGTAAGTAAAGAAGAAATAGATATTATATCCAGCCGTGGTGCAAAGGTAACCCATTGTCCTGTTAGTAACTCAAAACTAGGCAGCGGCACAGCCCCGGTTAAACAAATGCTGGATGCAGGGATAACCGTGTCTATAGGAACAGACAGTATGATTAGCAACAACTCCCTTAGTATGTTTGGTGAGATTAAAACAGCAGCCCTGGTAGACAGGCTAATTTACGGCAAGAGCTGCATTAATAATGAGCAATTGCTTTATATGGCAACTTTAGGCGGCGCTAAAGCCTTGGGGTTAGATGGCGTAACCGGCAGCATTGAGCCAAACAAACAGGCAGACTTGGTTTTTCTTGATTTGTTTCACCCGCTTGGTTATATAGACAAAACACTTCTTTCAGACATTATATTTTATGCCACAGACTCAAATGTTAAAGCTGTCATGGTAAATGGAAGTTTCATTTATG
>CAZEYG010000190.1:0-4779 GCA_964516575.1 uncultured Defluviitaleaceae bacterium | reverse complement strand
ATTTTTTTCATTTCTTCAAACTGCTTAAGAAGCCGGTTAACCTCTTGAATGCTGCGGCCACTTCCGTTGGCAATACGTTTTTTCCTTGGGCCGTTAAGTATCTCGGGGTTTTGGCGTTCCGCCGGAGTCATCGACAGAATAATCGCTTCAACATGAGCAAGGGCTTTTTCGTCAACATCTACCTCATCCAATTTAGCAGAGTTAATACCGGGAAGCATATTAAGCACGTTTTTAATGGGCCCCATTTTTTTGACCTGTTGCATTTGTGCAAGGAAATCGACCAGTGTAAAATCGTTTGTACGGAGCTTTTTTTCCAGCTCCTTAGCCTGGTTTTCGTCGAAGGCTTCCTGTGCCTTATCAATAAGTGAAAGCACATCACCCATACCAAGGATACGTGAGGCCATACGGTCTGGATAAAATGGCTCCAAATCACCCGGCTTTTCACCCATGCCAACATATTTAATAGGCTTTTTGGTAACAGCTCTAACAGAAAGTGCCGCGCCGCCTCTTGCATCGCCATCCAGCTTAGTCATGATAACGCCATCTATTCCAAGTTGCTCGTTAAAGCTCTCGGATACGGTAACAGCGTCCTGACCAGTCATAGCGTCAACCACAAGAAGAATTTCCTGGGGCATAACGGCTGACTTAACAGCCTTTAACTCATCCATAAGCTCTTCATTTATATGAAGCCGGCCGGCTGTGTCTATAATAACAACATCGTTGGAAAAATCAGCGGCATAAGTTACGGAAGCCTTTGCGATGTCTACGGCCTTTGACTTGTCGCCCATTTCAAAAACGGGAATGCCATAACTCGACCCTACAACCTGAAGCTGTTTTATAGCCGCCGGACGATATATGTCACAGGCTACAAGCAAAGGGTTTTTACCCTGCTTGCGAAGCTGACCAGCTAGCTTACCGGCGGTTGTGGTCTTTCCGGCGCCCTGCAAACCTACAAGCATAAAAACAGTAGGTGGTTTAGAAGAAAAGGTCAGCTTGCTTTGGGCGCTACCTAAAAGGCTGATTAACTCTTCGTTTACAATCTTTATAACCTGCTGGGCGGGGTTTAATCCTTCCAGCACATCGCCGCCGATAGCCTTTTCAGTTATGCTGTTAATAAATTCCTTAACAATTTTAAAATTAACGTCCGCTTCCAAAAGCGCCAGCTTAACCAGCCTAAGAGCTTCTTTAACGTCTTTTTCAGTCAGCTTGCCTTTGCTCTTTAACTGCTTAAAAACCTCTTGCAGCTTTGCGGACAAACCTTCAAAAGCCATAACAACAATCCTTTTTATATAATCTAAATATCCGACAAGCATTCAAGCAAGGAAATAATTTTGTTTACCTCTTCCTTCCTTTTATTATGCTTATCCAACAGATTCAGCTTTTCTTCGTAGTTAAGCAAGTGCTTTTCGGTGCGCTTTAATATATCGTTTACAGCCTGGGACGAAACGTAAAGCTCACCTGCAATTTCGTTAAAGGACAAATCGTTAAAATAATGCATTTCAAATATTTGTCGCTGCTTCTTTGTTAGCAGCTCACAGTAGAAATCATATAAAAGCGTTATATGAAGCATATTAGCCAATAAAACCAAACCTTTTGCTGCAAAATAACCACTGCAAAGTATTTTTACTTTAGTCTTTATAAAGGATACACTGCCCGCTCCAATTTGTCAAGCGTTAAAAGAACATTTTTAAAAGAACATTTTAAATAATATATTATCAAGAAGTATTAGTCCGCAAAGGATAAAAACATAATAGGAAAAATACTTTAACTTACAATCCTTTATTAGCTTAAGCATAAACCTTATAGCAAAATATCCGCAAACAGCCGCCGCTGCAAACCCAACGACTGTAGGAATGATATCAATACTACTTGCTGTTACCTCACCTGTAACCAGCTTCTTAATCTGCAACACCAAAGCCCCAGCTATCGCTGGAATAGAAAGCAGAAAAGAAAATCTTGCCGCTGTTTCTCTTTCAACATTTCTCAAAAGCGCCCCCGTTATAGTGCTACCTGAGCGGGATATGGCGGGGCAGATAGCAAGAGCTTGCATTAATCCAATTATTAAAGCATCAAATACTGACATGTGCTCTTCTCTTTTTTTGGTACTCCCAGCCCTATCGGCATATAAAAGGAAAACACCTGTAATGAAAAATCCAACAGCCAAAAACAACCCGCCTTCAAACAGCTTCTCGATTATATCGCCGAAAAACAACGCCGCTATAACAGCCGGCAAAGTGCCTACAATAAGTAAAAGCGTGAGCCTTTGAAATGGTTTTTTTATAAGCCCAATGATTTCATCTTTAAACACTATAAACACAGGGATAAGCGTTCCTATATGTAAAATAACGTCAAAGGTAAGCGTCCCTTCGTCTATGCCGAATATCCTTTGCAAAAGCACCAAATGCCCAGAGCTGCTAATCGGCAGAAACTCGGCCAACCCTTGAATAATTCCTAAAATCAAAGCCTGAATAACTGTCATACTTATATCTCCTTAATGGTTGAATTTTAGCCTAAAGTAATTTTACTTGTCACAAACTAAGTTGTCAAGAATTTATATGTTCTTTAAGCTAATTACTTATATACTATATACATATACGATAATAAAATTTGCAATATTACAAATGCTATGTTATACTACACAATACTTCACTGATATGGTAGTTTTTTTGGTTTCACCCGTAGTTTTATAAGAAAAAGAAAGGATTTATTAATGGAAACTTTAAAATTTGAAGAAATGAATTTGTCGCCTGAAATAACCCGGGCGATAGAAGATATGGGCTTTGAGGAAGCAACGCCCATTCAATCACAAGCAATCAGCATAATAATGTCAGGCCACGATGTTTTAGGCCAATCCCAAACAGGCACAGGCAAAACAGCCGCCTTTGGAATCCCTTGCCTTGAAATGATTAACCCTGATGACAAAAAACTGCAAGCCGTTATCTTATGTCCAACAAGGGAGCTTGCGATACAGATAAGCGAAGAGTTCCGCAAGCTTCTTAAATATAAGGATAATATAAAAGTTGTTCCGATTTATGGCGGCCAGCCTATAGACCGTCAGATTATGGCTCTAAAAAAAGGCGCTCAAGTTATAATCGGGACGCCCGGCCGTGTTATGGACCATATGGAAAGACGCACTCTTAAAATGGAAACGGTAAAGATGATAGTTCTTGACGAAGCCGATGAGATGCTTGATATGGGCTTTAGAGAGGATATTGAAACGATTCTTACAAAAATCCCCGAAGACAGGCAAACCATCCTTTTTTCAGCAACTATGCCAAACGGTATACTTTCCCTTACGAAACATTATCAAAAATCCCCCGAGCATATAAAGGTTGTTCATAAAGAGCTTACAGTAAGTAGCATAGACCAGGTGTATTTTGAGGTTAAGGAAAAAACCAAGACCGAAGCTCTCTGCCGTGTTATTGATTTATACAACCCTGAATTGTCCCTTGTTTTTTGCAACACAAAAAAACGAGTAGACGAGCTAGTTGAACAGCTTCAAGGCCGAGGATATTTTGCCGAAGGGCTCCATGGTGATTTGAAGCAGGCTCAAAGGGATATGGTAATGAAAAAATTTCGTAACCGAACCCTTGAAATACTTGTGGCAACAGATGTGGCCGCTAGAGGTATCGACGTAGACGACATTGAAATGGTATTTAACTACGACCTACCCCAGGACGAGGAGTATTACGTCCATAGAATAGGCCGAACAGGCAGAGCCGGAAAATCCGGTAAGGCGTTTACCTTTGTCGTAGGCAAGGAAATATATAAGCTCCGTGAGATTATCCACTATACAAAATCCAAAATAGAACGCCAAAAGCTGCCTAGCCTTATGGATATCGAAGAGGTTAAATCAAAGCAGTTTATGGAAAAAATCAAAGCAGTAATTGAAGAAGGGCATTTAACCTCTTACGTTAATATGGCTGAAAAGCTGATTTCAGAGGATTATTCTGCTATTGATATAGCCGCTGCTCTTTTGAAAATGCAGTTATATGACGCCGACGCTAAGGACATTGACCTTGACGAGCCGGAATATTACGAGAAGCCTAAAAAGGATAAGTTTAAGGGCGATAAATTTGATAAATTCAGCAAGGATGGCAAAAAGGGCAAGAAAAAAAGCCACGATGATAAAGACATGGTTCGCCTGTTCATAAGCCTTGGCAAAAACAACAAAATCGGCGCCGGGGATATTGTCGGCGCATTAGCCGGGGAAACAGGCATATCAGGCCGGGTTATCGGCGCTATAGATATATTCGATGAGTTTGCTTTTGTAGACGTGCCAAAAGAGCATGTTAAGGTAATTATCGACGGCATGAAAAACAAAAAGCTGAAAGGTGCAAAGGTTAATATCGAGCGGGCAAAGAAATAAGAAATGTATGAGCTTGAGTTTTAGTTATGGTGGTGGTTTAGCTGACCGGCTTTATTATAAAAACCTTTATAAAAAACTATCCGGATACTGAAAACCCGGTTGTAAGGAGTCAATACGGCTTTGTTGCAGGTATAATAGGCATTATCTGCAACTTGTTTTTGTCGTCTGCAAAAATTACAATTGGCCTTGTTTTTAAAAGCATATCCATAACGGCCGACGGGGTTAACAACCTTTCAGACGCCAGCAACTCAATCATAACCCTTATAGGCTTTAAGCTGTCCGGCAAACCCGCCGACCCGGATCATCCTTACGGCCACGCCCGGTTTGAATACGTTTCCGGGCTTATTGTTTCCTTTTTTATAATACTGCTGGGATTTACTCTTGCTAAATCTTCTGTTGAAAAAATATTG
>CAZEYG010000189.1:0-4803 GCA_964516575.1 uncultured Defluviitaleaceae bacterium | reverse complement strand
ATATATTTCATCTGCCGGAAGCACGACCCGCTCTGGGCGTTTAAACAAAAGGGCACGTTTTTTCTCGGCTTCATCACCGGCCTTGCCATCGTTATTTTCGTAGTTATCGTAGTCACCGTAGTCGTCATAATCAGCGTAATCGTTAAATTCACCGGGGGCCGAAGGCGTGTCCGTATTGTCTATTTTATTCAGGTTATCTAAATACATGAAATATTTTTTGAGCCTGTTTTCGGCGGCGGCGTATTCCGCCGTGCCCCGGATTGTTCCGATTATTGTATAAAAAACCATAAGGCACAAAAACAATACGATAATGTTGGCGGCTTCAAAGCGTAAATTACTCACCAAAAGGTCGAAACCCTCCGAATAAATTCTGTAAACGGCGTAAAAAAACATTATAATAACAAACCCAATGGAAACGCAAAGGCGGGTCCACATGTTTTTAAGATAAATATAATCGTGGCGGAAATAACTGACTGTTTTTTTATCCTTTTTCCCCAAGCGCTTGTCATACATAGCAAGCTTAGTCATTAAGATAGTTTTGTTTTTATCAAGCATTAGGCTCAAGCCCTCCTGCATCATATGTTACACCGGCGTCCCACAAAATCCATTCTGTTACACCGGCGTCGTAAGCGCCCATAATCTGAGCCTGCCGCTCTTTAGCCCCGTAACTTAACCGGGGTTTTATCCATGTAGCGGTAAAATCTTGAAGCCATGGGCGGATAACCGCTTTGTGGCTGCCCTCGGGGATTACGCTTAAGGCCTCGTTAGACAGCTTCATTGAGCGGAGAATCGTTTCGTAAGGCTCAATATCCGGGTATTTTAAACCCATTGAACCTACGGCGTAATGGGACGGATAAACCATTGGGCAAAGGTAGTCGAAAACCTTTGCAAGCTCTACATAATCCTGGCCGACGATGTTTGTGTCTACTTCGCTGTTTATTATCGTGCCGTAAACGTCTGCGGAAACATATACGCCGTATGGTTTTAATTGTTCCACGATAAACTTAGAAAATTCTGTAATTATTTCCCGCCTTGTTTTACCGTTTGTTTCGCCAAAGTCGGCTTCGGTTAAGGAAGAAGCCGTATCAAACCTTATGTAGTCAAACTGGATTTCATCAAAACCTAACTTTGCGGCGCTTTTTGCTATTTCGGCCACATATTCCCAAGCCTTTTTGTCGTAAGGGTTAAGCCAAGCGCTTTTGGCGGCGCTTTTATCCCGCCAAATGGTTCCGTCCTTGTTTTTTATGTAAATGTCTGGGTTTTGGTTGAAAGCGGCGTTGTCCTTAAACGTTACGATTCTGGCTATTGTATAAAGGTTGTTTGCTTTTAGCTTTTCCATTAGGTTTTTTATGTCGGGGATAGTGTTTCGTGAAAGGCCAAGCTCATCGGCTAAGGGTACGCCATTTTTAAATTCGATAAACCCGCCGTCGGTTTTTACGTCTATTACAACGGCGTTTAGCTCGGTTTTTTGGCAAAGCTCCAGTAACGGATCAAGGTATAAATCGCTGCCTGCTCTGTTGCTTGAGATATAAATGCCTTTTGCAGCAACCGGGGTTCTGCCGGGCGTAAAAACAGCTTTGGGGGGAATAATATAATCGGCGGCCATAATATCATTTAAAAACACGGCCTTATTTTGGCCTTCGTTTATTTCGGGCTGATCATCGGGAAACACGGCCTGCTCTTCTTTTATAGCAACAGCTTCTACGCCGACGTCCTCTATCGGGGCGTTTGTACAACCGGAAGCCCACGAAACGGCTGCGGCTAAAAGCCCCGCCGCAAGCCGCCTTTTTGAAAAAGTTATGTTAAAGAGCACCTCTACCCCGCCTTTAATTAGAGTTCTTGCAAAATACTTTATACGAAGTTTGATGGTTACTTAGAACATGTTATTATATACTGACACCATAATATTAACTGCATTATAACACACAACTATATATTTAGTCAAAAAAGATAAAAAATTCAGGGTGTTATAGGAATTTAATGTTGAAAAAGATTATCAAGTGTCGATTATGTTAACAATATAACAAATGAACTATTACGCCGAAGAGCGGCGGGGTATCGGTTTAGTACCTGCGGCAGCCGCTAGGTATTAAGCTCATTGCCACTGCAAAAGCAGCGTTCGCGAATAAAACTATTTTCCATGTTTTTTACAGTTAAGAACTGTATAAGATATAATAACAGGATTTATTGATTATCTAAGGAGGTTATAAAATGAAAAATCTAAAAATCAGCGCTAAATTGCTTTTAGGGTTTGGATTGGTGTTTATAATGGTTATTATTTTGGGTTATGTTTCTGTTTTAAATGTTGGCCGGATAAATAAAATTGTTAATTTGTATTCAACTAAAACATTACCTAATACGGAATATATTTGGGAGATGCGCCGTGATATGGTGTCTGTTGAGCGGTATTTAACAGAGGCTATAGCCTCTCCAAGCCGTGAAACAACTCTTTTTATGCTCGACAAAGCAACGTCTGAAGGGCAGTTGCTTGTTGAAGCCATAGAGCGGTATAAAGCAAATGCACGAACTGACCCGGCGCTTATGCAGGCATATGAAGATGCTTTAGCTAACGCCGCCGGATTTAGAGATCAAATAGCAGATATTATTAGATTACCAATGTCGGAGGAAAACGATGCGCTGGCTCTTGAGATTTTCGAGAATCAATACGTGCCCGCTTTTGAGGCGGCTAATGAAGACCTTGTTAAGGTTGCAAATGCAGTAAAGGCTTTAGCCGATAAACAAAGCAAGGATGCTGCCGACGCCGGGTATTATGCTAGGACTATAGTGTTTTTTGTTACGGTTTTTACGCTGCTTTTAACTGCTCTCATGGTTATACTTATTAGAAAATCTATTGTTACACCTGTACACCAGATTGAGCGGGCGGCTAAGGATATGGCTGTCGGAAACTTAAACGTCAATCTTGTATACGAAAGCAAGGATGAGTTTGGCGGGCTTATGTCGGCTATGAAAACGGTTCGTGATTCGGTTTCAAAGCTGCTTTTGGAAACAGGGCGGCTTACCGACGATTTTGAGGCCGGGTATATTGAGCGAACCATTGACGAATCATTATTTACCGGGGAATACAAGTCTATGGCTAAAGGTATTAACGCCATGGCCGGCGGGCTTGTAAACGACGTATTATTGATTTTAGGGGCTTTTAGTGATTTAGGCAAAGGTAAGTTTGAAACGGAATTAAAGCAATACCCGGGGCAAAAGGCAATTGCCACAGAGCAGTTTAATGCGGCAAAAGCTAATATTTTGGCTCTTAGCGCAGACGTTACAAAACTTATTGAAAGCGCAGCCGAAGGCCGGCTTGAGATACGAGCTAATGCAGAGGCCTACGAAGGCGGCTGGCAGAGGATTGTTAACGACTTAAACAATCTTTTAGCCGCTGTTGACAAACCCATTAGGGAAACAAACGAAGTACTGACACAAATTTCTATGGGTCGGTTTGATATTGATATAAAAAACACGCACAAGGGCGCCTTTGGAAGCCTAATGGAAGCCTTAAAATCAACGGTTGTTACCATTGGCTCATATATCGGGGAATTAAACGAGATTTTAGGCGCTATTGCCCAAGGGGATCTTACGAGAACTATTTCTAGGGAATATGTAGGTCAGTTTGATTTAATTAAAGCCTCGGTTAATAACATAAACGCCACTATGCAAGACACTATCAGCAATATTCTTATTTCTGCCGAAAACGTACGCTCCGGCGCAAGGCAAATAGCCGATTCTTCTATGGATTTAGCTAACGGCGCCTCTAACCAGGCAAGCTCTGTTGAGGAGCTGACCGCTTCAATAACTATAGTTAACGAGCAGTCGAGGAGAAACGCTGAAAGAACAAAGGAAGCTCATAGATTATCGGAGCGCTCTATATCCGGGGCTCAAGCCGGAAGTAATGAAATGCAGAATATGCTTCAATCTATGGAGGATATTAAAGCATCTTCAAACGATATCGCAAAAATAGTAAAGGCCATTGACGATATTGCGTTTCAGACAAACCTTCTTGCCCTTAACGCCGCTGTTGAGGCGGCAAGAGCCGGAACAGCCGGAAAAGGTTTTTCGGTTGTAGCCGAAGAGGTTCGCTCTTTAGCCGGAAAAAGCCAGGAATCCGCCAAAGACACTGAATCCCTTATCAGCCAAATTATCGCAAAAATCAATACGGGCGCCCAAACGGCAACAACAACAGCCCAGTCTCTTGGCACTATCGTAGACGACGTTAACGCTATTTCCCTTTTGATTAACGAAATAGACACAGCAAGCGAAGAGCAAACAGAAGGTTTAGCCCAGATTAACATAGGCATTAACCAAATTTCAGAGGTTGTTCAAAGCAACTCCTCTAATTCAGAAGAATCCGCCGCTGCGTCGCAAGAGCTTAGCAGCCAATCGGAAATTCTTGCTTCTATGGTTTCTAAATTTACAATTTAATTGTTCAATTTTTAACCGTTTTATGTTATAATTAAATGAGCTATTGTTTATATGCAATAAATGGTTTATTAGGAGTGAATCAAGGCATGAGTAATGATTCGATTAGTATGAACCAACTTGAGCTTGAAAGTATTGAGCAATACGAAAACCTTATTGCAGCTATCCCCGGAGGTATTGTTATTACGGCGGCGGATGACGAATTTACAATTCTATTTGCCAACCAGGGTTATTACGACCTTGTTGGTTACGAGCGTGAAGAGCATTTCAAAAGATTTAAAAATGTTGGTTTAGACACGCTTAATCCTGACGAAGCGAAGGCAGCGGCGGCTTCTGCAAAGGAGCAGATGTTAAAAAGCGGCAAGTTCAGCGTTA